>NZ_JAUBTF010000098.1:0-15158 GCF_036702355.1 Microcoleus sp. D3_18_C4 | reverse complement strand
GTTTTTAGCTGGCATTTTTGTATAAATTGACTAAACTAATTTTTTATTATACCCTATTTAAAGGCACAACAGCTTATAATAAACCTGGTTTAATGGTTTAATTTTTCGTGAATGACAACAAAAATCAGGGTTGACAAATAAAACAGTATGCGGTAAGTTGATATTAACCTATTATTTAGACAGCTTTGGACAGTCTAAATAATAGGTTATGTTGCTCCGCTCAGAATGAAAATTATCAGAATTGGAAGAGGAAGTATATGACTAAGCGAGTAGTTATTTTTAATCACAAGGGTGGAGTCAGTAAAACTACCTCTATATATAATATTGGATGGATGCTGTCAAAAACTTATAACGTTCTAGTCGTAGATGCTGATCCGCAATGTAATTTGTCGAGCCTACTTCTAGGCGATGATTTTGAGAAGTATTATTTCGATGATTCTACTAAGCAGCACAATATTAAAGATGGCGTTCAGGTTGCTTTTGGCGGGAAACCTTATCCAATCAAAGCTGTAAATTGTTTTTCGCCAGCCAGGGCTCCGTCTTTATATTTACTTGCAGGACACGCCAATTTGTCAGAATATGATGCAGCATTGACATTTGCTCAGACCTCCAATAATGCCATAACAACGCTGCAAAACTTACCTGGTGCATTCTCTCACCTAATTAAACTTACTGAAGAGAAATATTCTATTGACTATACGTTAATAGATTTGAATCCAGGTCTAAGTGCAATTAACCAAAATTTGTTTTTATCAGCTCATGCTTTTGTAATTCCTACTAATCCCGACCCATTCTCAGTAATGGCGATAGAAACTTTAAAGAATATCTTGCCCAAATGGGTTTCCTGGAAAAAAACTGCTGTTCAGCTATTCGCTGATTCTGCATATCCATTGCTAGAAGGAGAACCTAAATTTATTGGAACCTTGATTCAGCGATTCAACGTTCGTAAGGGACTTGCGGCAAAACCCTACAGAGATAATATTACTGAAATTAAAGAGAAGATAAGTGGAGAGTTTTTTGAGTGTATTTCTAAGGTAGGAATGACCCTAGCTCCTGAACTGTATACAGAGGCTTTTATTGAAAGTAGTTACTGCCTTGATGAAATACCAGATTTCCAGGGTTTACTGCCAAAATCATACAAAGCTGGGGTACCTGTTTTTGAATTATTGGATAGTGAGATAAAGCAGACTGGTCCTATTTTAGAGACTATGAAAGAAAAAAGGGATTTATTTAAAACAAAATTCCAAATATTAAATACTAAATTGATTGAATTATTACGTTATGTATAGTGCATTGACGATCTTTAAGGCAAACATGGAAGACGCAAAAAACTTAACTTTACTATATGAATATCTAGAAAATTCCATAAAATCGCCATTTTCATTTGATGACCTATTGCGAGCTCAAATAGTCTACTCTGTAAGTGCTTTTGACAAGCTTATGCATGATGTTATTCGCATAGGGATAATGGAAATTTTCACTGGTAAGAGAAAGCCCACGCCAAAATATCTGGCAGAATCAATATCAACATCAATTTATAATGAACTGATTTCTGCAACAGTTCCTCCAAAGGAACACATATTTGAACAAGCAATTGTTAAGAAACTTAAGACTATTTCATATCAAGATCCAGAAAAAGTAGCCGAAGGACTAAGCTACATATGGGAGGAAAAGCAAAAATGGCAAAAAATTGCCCAAAAAATGGCTATAGACGATAAAACTGCTAAAACAACACTAAAGCTAATAGTAGATAGAAGAAATGCAATTGTTCATGAAGCTGATATTAATTTCTCAACAAATCAAAAATATTCAATCAGTATGACTGATTGTCAATCCATAACAGAATTTCTTTATAGGTGTGGAGAAGGGATTGTTGCTTTGGTAGTTTAAAAAGCTAACAATGCGTACTGTAAAAAGCACGATCGCTCAATTCGATCGCTCTGACTCTCGGTGTCATGCCCGTAAATTGCCGAAACTGTGTGCTGCGAATAACTGTGGCTGTTGAACCCACACTCGAAGGCAATGCCCATAATCGCTCTCGAAAATTTCAACAACTGCTTTGCCCGTTCTACTCGTTGGGCGATCGCGTATTGATAAGAAGTCGTGCCGATCGACTGCTTAAACAGATCAGCGAAAAGTCGGTTAAGGTTATCTGTTTTCAGCCGACATTAGGCAAGGAAAATGGTTGGCTTTGTGGGTAAGTGCCAGCGATCGCCGATCGGTGTTCAACTTAAAAATTCAACACAGCAGCCACCTTGACAGGGCTGGGAATACGCACCTTACTTGTATCTAGAGACGGGTTGTTTCAACAATATCTTCTCTATCTTTAGGAATACATACACCCGCCCTGATTTAACGCCACAAAAATAAAGTTTTGAGTAAAAAGACGGGGGTGGAAAGTACGAATGCAGATTGTAGGGTTTCCTTGCCTGTCATTCCCAAGTGCGATCGCCGAAGATAAGGGTATAGAAATTAAACGGCTGGTTTTCACCCGCCCTTACACAAAATGAACTTACAAAAAGAACAACAAGTAACAATTCTACAAGACGAAACAGCAGCGACTGGAAATTCAGCCAACCCAACAGTTGAAAGTCATGTATTCGCCTCAGAATTTGCAACAGAGGAAAAAGTCAGAGTGGAAGAATTTAAGATTAGCGGTGACAGCCTAATTGGTAAAGTCAAAGAACTAATTCAGCAAGGAAAACTCCGCCGCCTTGTCATCAAAAACTCGCAAGGGCGGACTTTGGCAGACATTCCGCTGATGGCTGGATTGGTGGGTGGCGTTGCAGGCTCAGTAGTCTTTCCAATTGCTGCTGTACTTGCTACAGTGGGAGCAGTTGTGGCTCATTTGACTGTAGCCATCGAGCGCAAAGAATAGTCATTAGTAATTAAAAATCTTCTCTTCAAGTCCGCGAAGGCGGACTTTGTTTGTTTAGTAGCGATTTCAATCGCCGAATTGTCTGATCAACGCAAATTATCCGGTACTCTCGCCGCAGGTTGGTCTAAATAATTGTAAACAATCCGGGAAATCCGGCGCACAAAATCTCTCACAATCGGGTCATTGTAAGGACGTTTTACAAAAATTGCCGCTAAATAACGCTTACCGTTGGGCATATCAATAATTCCCGCATCGCCAACTACAAAGCCAATATCTCCGGTTTTGTCAGCAATCACGGCTCCCGGCCCCAAACCGGAAGGCAACAGCGTTCTAGTTGTGGTGTGTCGCAGTAATTCTAACGCTTGTTCCCGACTCGATTCAGAGACTAATTTATCGCCAGACAGCATCGCCAGCAACTTTACCATATCCACAGAACTTGTGGTATTTGTTCCTTGAAAATCGCCGAGCCAATTGCGAATTCTGGTGTCAGTTAATCCCCAACTGCGAAAACGCTCGTTGAGTTTAGCAATTCCCCCCAAACGTTCAATAATCATGTTGGTGGCTGTATTGTCGCTGATGGTAATCATTTTATCTACGGTTTCTCTGATGCTAAACCGAGTGCCATTTGGTTCGTCTTGCATAGTTCCAGAACCGCTGGCTACTAAGTCGGACTTCATAACTAATGTTTCGTCTAGGCTAACTTTTCCTGCGTCTACATCTTGATAAAAGGCTATCAGAATAGGTAATTTGATGGTACTCGCGGCCGGAAATACTCGATCGCCTTTGATATCCAAATAGTTTCCTGTATCTAAATCCAGAAAAAACATTCCGGCGCTCAGGGATCTATACTGTTCGATCGCACTTTCGATTTGAGGCTTGATGGCTGTCATTTCCGAGCCTGTTGACAGCCCCAAATCAGCCGAATAGTTTCTCTGATTTCCCGGCGAAACAGAGGGCGTAACTTGAGCTGTTGTTTGTTCTATCCGGGTAATAGCTGTTGGTATAAAAGACTCGTTCCCCGCTATTTGCTCTGGATTTGGCAACTGAAACGACCAGCGCGTGGCAGATTCTCTAATGACTCGGACTTTTTGCGGGTCTAACTTATAACCGGGAGTTAATTGTATCACTAACCTGGTAGTTTCCGTGTCAAACTGCCCGACTCTAATCTGTTGAATAGCTGAATTGTAGCTTTGAGGACTTTCGGGATACTCCAAGACTATTCCCGGCAAATCAATTACTAAGCGGGTGGGATTAGCAATGAGTTTAACTTCCGGCTGCACTCCTGAATCTGTGGTTAAATTGAGTTGGTTTTCCTTGGGATCGAAGTGCCAAGATGTTAGTGTATCAGCTTTTGCGGGCAGGGCGATCGAGAAAAGACTAAGGGCGGCCGGCAACAGCCATCGCAGTTTTAGAGTCATGTTTGAAGAGAAAGAGTTTACGGCTGCAACGAGAAAGCGGCTGAAAAAACCTGATCAACCGCTTTCGAGACGAAGCACATAGCATCATACAGTCAAATCTTGCCCGCAGCCGTAAGTTTTTTATTTGCTTTGAGAGTATTGCGTTTCCGGGACTGATATCAGATCCGGTTCTATTACCCCTTTTTCTTCTTGTCTCGCGCAGGCGGACGAAAGTTTGTACTGTCGCGAATTCTCTGGGCAGAATTCTTGTTTTGTAGGCACAAATTTTATTCACATGAGATGAATTCAAGTTAGGCGACTTCCCGATTTCTAGCATCTTCGAGTGAGTCGATCGCAGCTTTGAGAAAAACTTTTCCTTTCGCAACAAATCGGCGATCGCTCAAAGGATCGTAAGCTTCCCAATTACCGCTAACTTCGCGATCTCGCCACAAAAACCAGCAGCGGTAGATTTCCCCGCTATCTATATCATCGCACAAAGCCAGCCAATCATCCCCCGTGAGAGCGCTGGCATCTAATGCTACCAATTCCATCCATGCAATTGCAGTGCAGGCATCGATCGCCTCAGCATCAACGGAGTCAAATTTGGTAGCTATAGGTTGCGGCGAACACAGTGTAGACTTCATAATTTCTCCTTAATTAAATGAATGAATTTGCCTATTTATGCAACTGGCCCGGTATACCAAGTGGAAAAACTGTGTTTTGATAAATTTCTGGTTCGTCAAATTTACCAGCGGCTGATGCTTCTGTTAAATTATTAAGTGTATTAATTGTGAAAATGGCGGCGGTTCCCAAAGCGGCCATTGCCAGTCTGTGTAAGATTTTGCTCATTTGGCTGCTCCTTTTTTGCTTGGTGTATCTACTCTAAAAAGTTAAGTGGTGAGTAGCGGCGGAGATTGGGGAGTTAAGAAAAACTTTTTCTCATCAAATATATTCAACTGTTGAAGCCGTTATCAGGACAGAGTTTGAGGAGTCGAGCGCCAAAAAAACCTCCCCAAGTAAAATTCCTTAAATTCCGGCTGGCTGATTATCTTCCTTAAAATCGCCCAAAATAGGAACTTAAGGGGTTAAAATTTCTAGATTCGTTCCCCTTTCACTGCAAGCGAAGTGCTCAAGTCAACACGCGATCGCGGTCGCATTCTCACTGCCTCTGGCTTAAAGAAACTTAACGAGGCGCTCCAAGAATGGTCTGACCGATATAACATTAGAGGTACTCTGACTGAAATCGAGGCTGAATCTGGCGTCGGTGCGGATACAGTCAGCAAAATTAAGCAGGGTAGAGAAGGTGCGGATTTGAGTAAAATTCGCCAGTTGTTCGCGGCTTTTGAGATGACTCTGGCTGCTAGCGACCATCGATCGGCTAAACTTGAGGAACCGACAAATTTAGACGAGCTGGACAATTCGCCGGCAGGGGAAGATACAGCCAGCAACAGAATTGTTAAAGTATTTGTCAGTTATCGCAGCGCCGAACCCGATCGCGAGTTAGGAAAACAGTTGGAAATGGCTTTAAGCGCGATCGGGCATACAGTTTTTACAGCAGAAAATAACATTAGATTAGGAGATAATTGGTTCGATCGCATTAATTCATTCCTCCAAGAATGCGATTATTTGCTGCTACTGTTGCCACCAACGGGAAATCAAAGCGAACTGCTAACATATCAAGTTCAGCAAGCAAAAGAACTGCAAGACTCCCGCCCTGACAAGAAACCAATAATTCTCCCCATCCGCGTCGGTTTTCCGCTGAATGCGCCTCTAAATCACGACTTGCGGGGCTATCTGTACCGCATCAAACAGAGGGAATGGAAAACCACCGCCGACACTCCAATTATTATCGAAGAAGTCCTGAATTTACTAGCAGAAGAACCCGCACCAGTTACCGAAGAAACGGAAAGTTTAACACAAAAACAGCTATTAGAAATTAGCAGCGACGAAATACCTCTACCCGCCGCTGAACCGGAATTACCGGGAGGACAAGTGGATGTCGCTTCTCAATTTTATGTAGAACGCCCGCCCATCGAAGAACGCTGTTATCAAACTATTGTGCAGCCCAGCGCCTTAATTAGAATCAAAGCACCAAGACAAATGGGCAAAACTTCCTTGATGGCAAGAATTTTGCATCACGGAGCCCGTCAAGGGTATTGCACAGTGCCACTAACTTTTCAGTTAGTAGATAAAGCCGTATTCGCCAACTTAGATAAATTCTTAAAGTGGTTTTGCGCTTACGTCGGCCGCGAGTTGCACTTACCCAATCAATTAGATGATTATTGGGACGAGATATTTGGCAGCAAAGTCAACTGCAAAGATTACTTTGAAAAATACATTTTACCACAAATCGATAGTCCTTTAATTTTAGGATTAGACGAGATCGATCGCGTTTTTCAATATCCCGACATTGCCGAAGACTTTTTAGGACTGCTGCGGGCGTGGCACGAAGAATCCAAGCGGCGCGACATCTGGAAAAAACTGCGATTAATTGTAGTTCACTCCACCGAAGTTTACATCCCAATGAACATCAATCAATCGCCTTTCAACGTCGGACTGCCCGTAGATTTGCCCGAATTCAACTCTCAGCAAATACAAGATTTATCAGCGCGCCACAACTTAAATTGGTCTAATGCAGAAGTTGAAGAATTAATGGCAATTGTCGGCGGACATCCGTATTTAGTGCGAGTTGCATTATATCACATTTCGCGATCGCATTTGACACTCGATGAATTAAAAGAAACTGCGATCGCAGATGCGGGAATTTACAGCGACCATTTGCGCCGGCAGTTGTGGAATTTGGAAGAATATCCTGAGTTGGCGCAGGGGATGAGAGAGATTGTGGCTGCGGACTCTCCGGTGCAATTAAAGGCAATGCAGGCTTTTAAGTTGGACAGTTTGGGGTTGGTGAGATTGCAGGGGAACGAGTGCATTCCGAGGTGCGAACTGTATCGACAATATTTTCGATCGCACTTGAGCGCGATCGGGTAAAATTTGGTCAGTAACTGCGGTAAGTAATAATCAGGTGAATGATAGCCATGAACGATATTTTTTTGATAACTTCCGATAATTGGCTAGATTGGATAGCCGTATTTGGTTATCTAGCTTTTACAGCTTTCATTGCATGGCGCGTGTTCACCACAAAGTAGATATATTATGAAGTTACCTTCTTCCTTTTTTTCTTTCTTACTTCGCGTCCTAGCGCTTACGCGCCGCTTCGCGTAACGCGTCTTCACGGTTCGTTAAATAAAAACTAAAATAAGACAACAATTAACTCGGCTATACAGTTATGTCGCCCGTCGAAAGTGTTGCAGCAATTCCGAACGATCTGATTTTCCGCTTGAGCATCGAGCAGTATCATGCGATAATTCAAGCTGGTATTCTCACGGATGATGACTCTGTAGAATTGCTGGAAGGTTGGCTGGTTTTCAAAATGCCAAAAAATCCACCGCATCGAGCAACAACTCGTCTTGTCAGAACAGCTTTAGAGAATATTTTACCCCCTGGTTGGTATGTCGATTCTCAAGAACCCATCACGCTATCCAATAGCGAACCTGAACCTGATCTAGTGGTTGTCCGAGGAGATACGCGACAGTATCTCGATCGGCATCCGGGTGCGGAAGATATTGCCCTGATTATTGAAGTATCCGATACGACGCTTCAACGCGATCGCACTGTCAAAAAACGGATTTATGCCCGCGCTGGAATTTCCATTTATTGGATTGTGAATCTTGTGGAAGAACAGGTTGAGGTGTACTCTCAACCAATTGCTGAAGTTGAGCAGCCAGATTACAGTCAAAGATTAGATTTCGGGCGATCGGCTGTTATACCGATTATTGAAGGGATAGAAATTGGGGCGATCGCTGTGAATTCTCTTTTGCCTTAATTTTGATTGAAAGCTATTTGTTAGTGGTTAATTGCTCTCTAAACTTTCGCAAAATTGGAATTTGTGCCAACTGTTCCGGCCGTATACTATCCCAGTCTAACCCAATTGGACGCGGATAAGTTGTATTAGTTTCAATTACCTCCTGGGCAGTAACAATCCAATTCAGCGCCCAATCGTGAGCTTGCATTGGTAAACGCGAATCTGCGACTATTTGCAAAGGATGCACTGTTGTTACAATTGGCGTATCGATTTGTACTAACCCGAATTCCTTCAACATAGCCAATTCCAAATCGGCAAATCCTGCACCTTTCCCGGTTCTTCCACCGTTGCGCGCTGCCGCTACGCAGCCGACTATTACTAAATCAATTGGCTCCATTTCTTCAAAACTTACCAATTTTCCGCAAGCGAGTGCTTTGCGGGCGATCGCACTTTCGGCAATTGATATATTTTGCCGCTGCAAATCATCAGCAGTTAACTCTACAAAACAGCGATCGTCTGTCAATCGCGGTACTGCCATATACAGGCGTTTTCCATCTTGCAAAGCTCGCATCCGCACCGGAATTTGCGCCGAATCTGGATTGCACTTAATCGTTTTTGCTTGTTGCCATATTGGTAAAGTTGCCAATCTTTCGGCAGCCAAATCAGCATCGACAAAGTTGGGAATATGACCAAACGGATCGCCAATAGATGCGGCTTGGTGCTTCAGCAAAGACCAAATTTCAGCTCTTAAGTAGTCTTTGTCTTGGTGATATCCACTCCAATCAGTTTTCATGCTGTATTGTGCTACAATTTATTATACAAAATTATGCTTTAATACCGCCTCACTTCTTGAGTCCGCGAAGGCGGATTTTGTTTGTGTAGTAGCGGTTTCAACCGCCGAATAACTTATATGAATTTTACCACAAAGCCCAGTTACTATCAAGTCGGCGGCAGTCTCACCAATAACGCTCCCAATTATGTGAAGCGGCAAGCCGACGACGACCTTTATAACGGATTGAAAGCCGGGGAATTTTGCTATGTTTTGAATTCGCGCCAAATGGGCAAATCTAGCTTGCAGGTGCGGACAATTCAGCGGCTGAGAAATGAAGGAATTGCTTGTGCTGCGATCGACATTTCGGAAATTGGCAACCGCGGCGTTACTCCCGAACAGTGGTATGCTGGTTTGCTACGCATTCTCGAAAATAACTTTAACCTGTCGGATATTGTCAACGTGCGTACTTGGTGGCGCGATCGCAATTTTTTAACCCCGGTTCAAAGATTGAGCGAATTCATCGAAACCGTACTTTTACCCAACATTACCAGCAATATTGTCATTTTTATTGACGAAATCGACAGCATTCTCGCCCTAGATTTTCCCGCCGACGATTTTTTAGCCTTAATCCGATCGTGCTACAACAAGCGCGCCAACAATTCAGAGTTCGATCGCCTAACTTGGGCCCTCTTAGGCGTAGCATCGCCGACGGATTTGTGCCGCGAGCAAAATGCCAGCAGCAATACCCCTTTTAATATTGGCAAGGCGATCGAATTAACTGGTTTTGACGAAACAGAAGCTCAACCGCTAGCAGCAGGGTTGGCAGACCTGACAGATAGCCCTCATGAAGTTTTGAGAGAGGTTTTGTATTGGACGGGCGGGCAACCTTTTTTGACTCAAAAGCTGTGCAAACTTCTGCTAGAAAATCCACAATTAATCCCGAATTTACCCCCCCCAGCCCCCCCTTGCCAAGGGGGGGAGAAAGATGCTGCCACCGCTTGCCAAGAGGGGGAGAAAGATAAAATTCACACTTCTCAAGAGTGGGTGGAGAAAGTAGTGCGCTTGAAAATCGTGGAGAATTGGGAAACTCAAGATGTGCCCGAACATTTGTCCACAATTCGCGATCGGCTTTTCAGAGAAAACCAACGGATTGTCAGGAGACTCGGATTGTATCAGCAAATTTTAGAACAAGCTGAAATTGTCCCCGATGGTAGTGCCGAACAAATGGAATTACGATTAAGCGGATTAATCGTTAAGCGTAGGGAAAAATTAACAATTTCTAATCCTATTTATCAAGCTGTATTTAACCAAGACTTAATTGAACAAAAATTAGAAAAACTCTCGCCTTACTCCGAAGCCATCAAACTCTGGCTCAATTCTAGCTGTGAAGATGATTCCCAACTGTTGCGAGGAGATGATTTGCAGTCAGCATTAGTTTGGGCGACAGGGAAAAGTTTGAGAAACGAAGATTTTCAATTTTTGACAGCCAGCCAGAAAGTTATTTTGAGCGACCAAAATCAACTGCTGCGTTCAGCTACACTAGAAACTAAAAAAGCTGTCTGTGATGCCGAAAAAGCTTTGAGTGAAGCTCACTCTGCCAAACAAAAAGCCAAACAGTGGATCGGCATCGGTTCTGCCGTACTGGCAGCATCGTTACTGGCAGCGATCGGCTTTTCAACTCTTGCTTACCAGCGGTTTAAATTAGCACAAGCAAGTATTGAAATCGAACAAAATGGCAGCGATGCTTTATTGTTAGCGGTATCTCAAAAAACCGAAAACACGGAAGCTTTATCAGAAGCTTTACTGAGGGCGATCGCCTCCGGTAAAAAATTAAAAACATTGGTTGAAAACAAACCTAAGCTAGAACAATACCCAGCAACTAGACCGCTGTTAGCCTTACAAATAATTCTCGATGAAATTAGTGAAACACAGCAGGTAAAAGCCTCATCAAGTCCGCAAATAAAGATCCAGTGGCAAGCTCATAAAGGTGCAGTTACCAGCGTCACTTTTAGCCCAACTAGGCAAATTTTAGCAACCGCCGGAATAGACGATACAGTTAGGATGTGGAACTTCTCCGGGAAAAAAATTGCTGAATGGAAAGCTTTACAGCGGTCAGTTAATATGGTAAATTTTAGCCCAAACGGTAATTTTTTAGCGACAGCCGGAAGGGATAACACGGTTAAAATATGGAATTTATCAGGTAAAAATATTTCTACTTTGAAAGGAATCCAAGGCTCTGTTACCAGCATCAGTTTTAGTCCCGAAGGAAAGTTATTAGCCGCGGCAGGGATAGACAGCTATGCTGCAATTTGGGATTTGTCTAAACTGCCACAATTAGTATCACCTAGCCAGAAACTCCCAGGTCACAACGGCTTAGTGAGAAGCGTAAATTTTAGCCCAAAGGGCGATTTCATAACGACTTTAGATGGCAAATCTACAGTGCGACTTTGGAATTTGTCGGGCAAGCTAAAAAAAACACTGCCTGTTCAGGCAATTGGGATCAGTTTCACTCCGGCTCAACACCAGTATCGCTTTGCTACAGTAACATTGAATGGCAAAGTTGGGCTGTGGAATCTGTCAGAAAAAGAATTAGTTAAGGAATTTCAAACCTTGCATTTTGATGCGAAATCAATTAGTTTTAGCCCCGACGGAGAACGGCTGGCTACAGTGGGAATTGACAAGACTGTACGGCTGTGGAATTTAGCGGGGCGGCAGGTTGCTCAATTTGAGTTCGAGGAAAATGTTGTTAGTGTCAGTTGGAGTCGAGACGGAAAGCAAATTGCTGTAGCTGGAAGCAACGGCACTGTATGGTTGAGGCAGGTTGAAGGTTTAGAAGAATTGCTGAAGCAAAGCTGCAATTTTTTCGCCACTCAACCGAAGTATTTTACAAGAGTTTCAACTCTCTGCAAGTAGGACACGGCAATGCCCATTAGTCCGTTAGTCATCCATCAAGTCCGCCAGGGGTTGAAACCCCTGTCTAATAGCGAAAGTCCTCTCAAAGAGGACTGAAGAGAAGAATCTCAACTCATTAGTCCTCTTTTAGAGGACTTTAGCTTTGAGGCAGGGGTTTCAACCCCTGCCGGACTATTGGTTGTACCTTAAGTTGACACCTATGGGCATTGCCATGTCCCTACTAATGACTATCAATTTACCTTAACAGGCGAAACACTTACATTAGGATTTGTGACTCTTCTTAAGAGTTCTTGTCGAGCTTGTTCTGGATTTTGGCCTTTGGGTACTTGATATAATAATCTACAGGAACCGTCTTGAGGATTAGCTGCACAAATAATTAGTTGACCGGTGGGCGATGCACCTGCTGTGACAATATTCTCCCAAGTTCCTTGCGGTTGTGAGTTGTTGAGAATTCCTGAGACTCTGGTGCACCGAGTAATCGCGTCTTCTCCTGATTCATTGAAATAGTTATCAGCTAGCCACAAAATAACGGGAATATTTTTGCCTTGTTGGACAGCAATTGTAGCTGGGCGACCGCCAGCAGCGCCACAGAAGAATGAAGGCGTTTGAGCAAAGGCTGGACTGTTTGCTAAAATCGGAGCAACAAGGGCAATAATTGACGCGCTAAAAGCTGACTTTAAGAGCCGAAATTTCATGAGCAGTAATAAGCTTTTTCATTTAAGGTTACTAATAGTCTAAAAAGTTAAACTGTTTGTTGCCGGGAAGATTAGGCATTTAGAGAAAAAAATAAAGTTTATTCTGCAAATTTTTGCGATCGCACACACTGGCCTCATCTAAGCCAAAACTCAGGGAAAAAAGCTCGCTGACAAACACCAAAAGCAGAAAACAGGTGCAGCCACAGGGGGCGCAAGCGCAAAGGTATAGGGTAAAGGAGTGGTTTTGCACCGTTTTTTGCGCTCCCCTCGCTCTTTCTGAGGTTGTCCCACCTAAAGGGGAACCTGTGTTAACATCGAAAAAAATATTCTCTTTAATAATCAACAATGGGCAATGTTCTGGTGCTGAACGCCTCCTACGAACCCCTTAACATCACCAATTGGCGAAGGGCGGTAGTTTTGTTGCTAAAAGGAAAAGCAGAACAGGTAGAACACAACGGGAAATTTATTGCGCCAAACTTCCCGCTACCAACTGTGATCCGACTGCGGCATTACGTCCGAGTTCCCTATAAGGATATTCCGCTGACCCGCCGGAACATCTTGCACCGGGACGCACACTCTTGTCAATACTGTAGTTATGCGGGGGACGATTTAACCCTCGATCATGTGATTCCCCGATCGCGCGGAGGAGGCGACAGTTGGGAAAACCTCGTCACCGCTTGTGTCCGCTGCAATGTCAATAAAGGCAGCCGCACGCCAAAAGAAGCGGGAATGTCGCTGCGCTATCCACCTAGGAAACCTCACAGCGGTCTTTATTTTGAAGTGACTAAACACGTTAAGAGCGGTATGCACAAAGAATGGCAAAAATATGTAATTGGCCTTTAAAACCCCTGTCAGCGCAAGCGCGGGGGTTTTTTGCGGAAGTTCTGAGTCCTGAGATTGCTTCGTTCCTGGGAACGCACACTCTCTGCATGAGTTAAAAAGTTAAACAGTTAAAGAGAGAATTTACGCTCTTAAATCGGGTTTCTAGTAAGAAGTATGGGCTTTGACAACAAGGCATCTACAAAGAAACCGGGTTTAAGATAGAATGTCGCGCAAATCCTGAAATAGTTAAATTGTTAATTTTTAACGATGAAAGACCATCCCCCTAACAATTCCGATGAAACATCCGGCAACCGCAAAGTTGAGCTTGAGCCCAGCAGCGAGGTTGTAGCCGAAGTGAATGCGCCTGGGAAACGGCGCAGCAAAGCCGAAGTTGTTTCCGAGGAAAACCGCGGCCGTCTCCGCGAGGAATTGCACGATCGCAAAGTCGATCAATTGCGCCAAATGTTCGATCGGCACAAAGGCACTCGCCAGTTAATATTGCTGCAAGATTTTCCAGACCCCGATGCACTTTCCAGCGCTTGGACTTACAAATTAATCGCCGAACAGTACGATATCCAATGCGAGATTATCTATGCCGGCGCCCTCAGCCACCAAGAAAATATTGCCTTAGTTAAATTGACAGGGTTGCCGTTGCAGCGGTGGACCCTGGAAACAGTAAAAACTAAGGATTTGTCGGTGTTTCAGGGCTGCGCTTTCATTGACAATCAAGGGACGACTTGTAACTTAACCCAGTATATTTTAGCCGCTGGAGTTCCAATCGCCGCCGTCATCGATCATCACAATTTGCAGGGGGAAATGAACGCAGAATTTACCGATTTGCGCCCTCAAATCCGCGCTACAGCCACCATTTTTGCCGAGTATTTACAGTCTGGAATGTTAGCTCTCGACGCCAGCGTCAGTCTGCACATCAAGTGTGCTACAGCTTTGATGCACGGTTTGCGATCGGATACGATCGCCCTCAGACAAGCTCAGGAAGAGGACTTTTTAGCTGCGGCTTATTTGAGTCGGTTTTACGACCCGCAGTTGCTGAATGCAGTGTTACAGTCGTCTCGTTCTAAGTGGGTGATGGACGCGATCGAGCGATCGCTCAAACACCGCACCGTCCAGAACAATTTTTCGATCGCCGGCATCGGCTACCTCCGCTATGACGATCGGGATTCTATTCCCCAAGCGGCGGACTTTTTAGTAACAGAAGAGAACGTACACACAGCAGTTGTCTACGCAATTGTTCACGACAAAGACGAAGAAATTGAAGTAGTAATTGGCTCCCTCCGAACTAATAAACTTACTCTCGACCCCGACGAATTTATTAAAGAAGCCTTCGGTCAAGATGCTCAAGGACGCTTTTTTGGGGGCGGCAGAAGTCAAGCTGGAGGTTTTGAAATTCCGGTGGGATTTCTTTCCGGCGGGAATGAGAAGAGCGATTATGCAAGGCTGAAATGGGAAGTATTTGATGCTCAGATTAAGCAAAAATTGCTGAATTTAATTAGTCCTAAAGACAATCCTGTTTACGATCATTAACTCTGGAGTTTTTAGGTGCGGTCTTAATTCCAGCAACAGCCTGGGAATGCGATCGCTTTTTGACCTCCGCTTGCTACCAGGTGTTGCCGTGTTTTTTTCTCAGTCCGGGCAAAATCTTAACTTGATAATCAGTCCTGCCCGCACTCTAACTCTCATCAACCGGCTTTTTTAAGTCTTATTGAGGGTTTGAACTCACGCCTAGTACAGCTCGGCGTAAGTAGACAGACTATATTTGTGGTAGAATAACATAGTTAGTTTAGACCAGTTTCGGTAG
>NZ_JAUBTF010000097.1:0-15526 GCF_036702355.1 Microcoleus sp. D3_18_C4 | reverse complement strand
TTCGGTGCTGCCCCTGCTGACTCGCTCAAAGGCTGCTAATAAGGTTTCAACTTCTGTTTCTCTGCCGTAGAGTTTTTCGGGGATGAGGAATTGGTCTATAATATCCCGCGTTCCCAATGCAAACGTCTCAATGTTACCCGTGTTTTGTAATTGAGCCAGACAAATTTCTAAATCGTGTTTCAGTCCTAATGCACTCTGATAGCGATTTTCCGCATTTTTGGCCATCAGTTTACTAACAATTTGGGATAAAATTAGGGGGACTTCTGGCTTGATTTGATGTACCGGAATCGGCTGTTTGGCTAGATGACAATGCACTAACTCCATTGGGTCGTCTGACTCGAAGGGTAACTGTGTTGTCAACAATTCATAGAAGGTCACACCCAGGGAATAAAAGTCACTCCGATAGTCAATGCCTCGATTCATTCTTCCTGTCTTTTCTGGGGAGAGATAAGCTAAGGTTCCTTCGAGGGTGTTGGGATTCTGGATTTCTTGGGTTTCTCTCGGCAGCAGGGAAGAAATGCTGAAGTCAATGAGTTTAATTTGTTTGCTATGTGGGTTAATCAGAATATTGGCGGGTTTGATATCTTTATGAATAACTCGGTTTTGGTAGAGAGAGTGTAGAATATTTGCTAGTTCCCTGGCTAGGTTGAGAAAGTCTTCTAAAGATACAGATTTATCGGGTTGGTTTTTATCAGTTGCTGCCGGGATATAAGTAGACAGGGAAACTCCTCCAAAGTCCTCCATTATCAAAGCATAGGCGTTTTTGTAAGGTGCTAAATCGAGGGGTTCAACAACTCCAGGCAGACGTAGATTTTTGGCGATGGTGTACTGGTTGCGGAATTGCAGCAGTTCGCTGAAGCTGGGGTATTCGTTTCGCAGCAGTTTGATGACGACTGGAGTCCGATCGCTCTCCCGGACACCGCGATAGACTAAAGTACGAGATCCTGCATAGAGTTGTTCTGTTATGCGATACCCTGGCAGGTCAGTAATTGTCTCCATTTTCCAGTTCTCAATAAATTGGGGGTTACTATATCTCTAGTTTAGTCAGCCAACTTGAAAAATTCTCAATAGCCTCTAATGTTCCTGCAATTGTCAGTCCGCGTTCTGTACGAACGATCGCATTTCGTTGGATACTGAAGCCATATTATTAATTGTTTTACAGGTTTTGATTACCAACTGATAATAAGTGGCAATCCAGGTCGGAAATCTACCTGTTTTCCCTGCACTTCTCCATCAAAACCAAGCTCGACAAAATACTCGGTTCCTATTCGCAACTTTAATTGATTTGTCTCAAGCACTGCTTGAAGTTCTGGTGACGGGTTATTGGCAGCAGGACTGACTAATTCTACACGAGTAATTTCGCGGAAACCAACACCATGATCCAAAGGCTGTGACTTATCAGCAGAGTATTGATCTGGACGTTTACCAAAGGAAATTTGGAAAAGCATCGGCTCAGTCAACACATCACTATTTGTTCCTACAGCGATACTCATCGTTTCAGATAAATAAGGTGGACGATATGCCCAACTTGAAAATGCAATTGTGTCATTAGAACCTTGGGCTGAACGCAAACAGATGCCAAAAGGACAGGCACCATTATTCCGATTTGTCGATCGCTCCCAAAGACGAGTTTGACGAATTGGAGCAGACTGCGCCTCTTCTTGATCGTGAATCCATAACAATTCCAACATTGCATTATGGAAAAAGAAACAGCGATTGGCTGTACCTTGTCCGTGATGAATGCGAGATCCACCCTCAACTAAACCGAAAGATGATAAACGATTAGCTTCCGAAGCACCAATATCAGTAAGGATGAAAAGATGGTCGAATTCAAATGTCATAGAATTATTCATCGAATTGCTCGATCGCTCAAGTAATTTTAATCCCCTGTGATTGCTTTTTTTGCGATCGCCACCCTGATGCCGCACAGCGTACTGTACCAAAGTCCAAAACCTATACTCAGTGAATCTTTCCCAATCTAAAATCTCAAATCTCAAATCTAAAATCTAAAATCTGTCGCCCCAACCTTCCTCAACCTTGAAGTTACAACCAGATTGAGGAACCATCCGCCCGCATCCAGCAGTCTCAACATCCAGTTACCGACAATTCTGCTAAAGTCAGGTCATCCAAGGAGTGCATCTTGTAGAGAGGCGATTCGCAGCCTCTGCCCCGAAAGCAGTAAAATCCCATCAGCTTGTCACCTGCAACCCGATCGGCAATAACTTAAAAATTAAGGTAGTTTGAAAATAATCGCCCAAAGTTGAAAGAAACCTTGACATCTGACCTAAACTCTCTAACTTAGACCCTCTAGCTGCGCTGCCATCCATATTTAAAAGATGCCATGTCAACCTTAGTCATCGTCGAATCTCCTACCAAAGCCCGCACCATCCGCAACTTCCTGCCCTCCACCTACCGTGTAGAGGCATCGATGGGCCATGTCCGCGACCTACCATCCTCCGCCGAAGAAATACCAGAAGCCGTTAAAGGAGAAAAATGGGCGCAACTGGGCGTAAACGTGGAAGCAGACTTTGAACCCCTCTACGTCATCCCGAAAGATAAAAAGAAAATTGTTAAAGAACTCAAAGACGCCCTCAAAGACGCCACAGAACTGATTCTAGCCACTGACGAAGACCGGGAAGGCGAAAGCATTTCCTGGCATTTGCTGCAAATCCTCAAACCCAAAGTGCCCATCAAGCGGATGGTGTTTCACGAAATCACCCGCGAAGCAATCCGCGATGCTTTGACTCACTGTCGCGATATCGACAATCGAGTAGTACAAGCCCAAGAAACTCGCCGAATTCTCGACAGACTCGTCGGCTACACACTCTCTCCGCTACTGTGGAAAAAAATCGCTTGGGGCTTGTCGGCTGGTAGAGTGCAGTCAGTCGCAGTCAGGCTTTTGGTGCGCCGGGAACGCGAACGCCGCGCTTTCCGCCAAGGTAGCTACTGGGATTTAAAAGCCCTTTTGGAAAAGGGCAAGATTTCCTTTGATGCCAAACTCGTGACTGTCGGCAATGTAAAAGTTGCAAATGGCAGCGATTTTGATGAAAATACCGGGCAAATTATCGCAGGCCGCCGCGTACTTTTGCTCAACGAAGAACAGGCGCGGGCTTTACTCTCACGCATTCAAAACAAACCTTGGACTGTCGGGAATATTGAAGAACGGCCAGTCACCCGCAAACCTTCGCCGCCGTTTACGACCTCGACTTTGCAGCAGGAAGCTAACCGCAAACTGAGGCTGGGTGCGCGAGAAACTATGCGAATTGCCCAAAGTCTCTATGAACGCGGTTTTATCACCTATATGCGGACGGATTCGGTGCATTTGTCCGAACAGGCGATCGAAGCCGCGCGCAGTTGTGTGCAAGAACTTTACGGCAGCGAATACCTCAGCCCCCAACCGCGCAAATATACGACGAAAAGTAAAGGCGCGCAGGAAGCCCACGAAGCTATTCGTCCCGCCGGCAGCACTTTTCGGACTCCGCAGCAAACCGGATTGGATGGGATTGATTTCCGCCTCTATGATTTGATTTGGAAGCGGACTGTGGCTTCTCAAATGGCCGATTCCCGCCAAACTCACGTCACTGTATTAACTCAGGTAGAAGATGCCGGTTTCCGTTCCAGCGGCAAACGCATTGATTTTCCAGGCTTTTTGCGCGCATACGTGGAAGGTTCCGACGATCCGAATGCGGCGTTGGAAGACCAAGAGGTGATTTTGCCGGCGCTGAAGGTGGGGGATAAACCTAATTGTAAGGATTTAGAGGCGATAGGGCACGAAACTCAACCTCCCGCCCGCTATACGGAAGCTTCTCTGGTCAAAATGCTGGAAAGCGAAGGTGTGGGCCGTCCGAGTACATACGCGAGTATTATCGGGACAATTGTCGATCGCGGATATGCGAAATTAATAGCTAATGCCCTAATTCCGACATTCACCGCTTTCGCCGTCACGACTTTATTGGAAACACATTTTCCCGATTTAGTAGACACCGGTTTTACTTCCCGAATGGAACAAACCCTCGATGAAATTGCCACCGGGGAGGCGAAATGGCTGCCGTATTTGCAAAAGTTTTATACAGGGGAAACGGGACTTGCAACCCAAGTTAAGGAACAGGAAAGTCAGATTGATGCGAAAGTTGCCCGAACTGTGGTGTTGGAGAATCTCACCGCCAAAGTTTGCATCGGCAAATTCGGCGCATACCTAGAATCTGAAAGCGAAGAAGGCTTGGTAAAAGCATCGATTCCCCAAGATTTGACGCCGGCAGATTTAGACCCGGAACAAGTGGAGTTTCTGTTAAAGCAAAAAACCGAAGGCCCGGAAAAATTAGGTCTTCACCCGGAAACTGGGGAACCGATTTATGTGCTCATTGGCAGTTATGGGCCATACGTTCAGTTAGGGGAAGTTTCGGAAACGAACAAGAAACCGAAGCGGGCTTCTTTACCGAAGGGGACGGATAAGGACAGCGTGACGCTGGATATGGCGGTGAGTTTGTTGACTTTACCTCGGTTGCTGGGCACTCACCCGGAGACGGGGGCGAAGGTGCAAGCTAATTTGGGGATGTACGGGCCTTATGTGGTGCATGACCAGGGTAAGGTGGGGAAAGATTATCGATCGATCAAACCGCCGGATGATGTTTTGACGATCGAGCTCGATCGGGCTTTAGAGTTATTATCGCAGCCGAAAGCCGCCCGCGGTCGCAGCAAATCAGCTACACCTTTGAAGGAATTGGGCGCGCATCCAGAGTCGGGAGAATTGATCAATGTTTACGATGGCCGCTACGGCCCCTATGTGAAACACGGCGATATCAATGCTTCTTTGTCGAAGGATGAATCTGTGGAGAATTTCACCTTACAAAAAGCACTGGATTTGTTAGCAGCAAAGGAAGCAGCGGGCGGCGGAAAATCTAGCAGCAAGTCGAAGAAGTCAACAAAGACAACTGTGGCGAAATCGGAAACTGCCACGAAGAAGACTGCGGCGAAGAAAACCACTGCTAAAAAGACGGAGACTGCGGCGAAGAAAACCACTGCTAAAAAGACGGCGACTGCGACAACAGCCAAGAAAACAACTAAGTCAAGTTAGCAGGATTTAAGCACTGTAGGGTCAGAAACCGGGTTTTTTGCAATAATTTGTTTTAGCAGACAGATTGGGTAAAAAACCCGGTTTCTTCGATCGCGCCGTGCCTAAGTAGGTCGGCTCTTTCTAAAGTAATCCTTTCGTTCTCATGATATAATCAAGACTATCCATGTAGTAATTGGAGTAATTGAATCACCATGATAGCTGAACTTATGGTACAACCTTCCTACTGGATCGATCGTGATATTTCGCTTCAGAAAGTCAGAAATCTTTACTTATTCAAATTTACGGAAAACCTGCAAACCCGATTAGAAGAACTAGCCGACCGACAAAAGGCTAATCTTTTAACTTCAGAAGAGGTTGTAGAATTAGCAAGCTTACTAGAACTAGATCGGATTTTTACCTTAATTAACGCTAAAGTTATAGCAGCCTCATGTCCGTAAACCGCGCTACTCGAAATTTAGTAAGAAGTAGAGCTAATTTTCTTTGTGAGTATTGCCATTCTGCGGAAGAAAGTAGCTCTACTCTATTTACGATCAATCATATTTTACCTCGATCGATTGGTGGTAGCGATGAGCTTGAAAACTTAGCTTTAGCTTGTCATCGCTGTAATAATAATCGCTATATAAGTTCAGTATACCACTAGCAAAGCTACTCACTGAACTGGAAGAGTTAAGGAAAGAAGAGGATTCATGAGTCGAGACAGCATGATTATTCAGTAGTCTGATGAAGATAAGGTTTTCCTGTTACGGAAGTCAATTCAAATTGTAGGGGGCATCAGACTTTACCGGAAATAAAATATGTGCTAATGTACTAGGAAATATGTGTTTGTACCGGAAATGCTGGTCAATATTTAGTTAGGTTGCATACATTGTCTGTAGAAGCACTATTGCGAGCGAATTGGTGAGGTGTTTCAGGTGAGGGATTGATGTCATATTCATTTCAAATTGGGCATAGATATACAAGACGTGATGTTTATCGAATTATTGGAATTCCTGAAGACACTCACGGAGGAAACTGGGCTACAGGATATGCTCGTTACGGTAATGCTTGGTTCATCTTTTGCAACGTTGGAACATCTGGACGAACAGGTCATGACTATGCCAATCAATGGGTAGGAAATCGACTGGAGTGGTATGGCAGAACTACTTCAAAATTACACCATCCATCCATCCAGTCCATGTTAAGTGTAGATAGCGATACCTATATTTTATGGCGTGAAGATAACAAAGAACCCTTCATCTTTGCTGGGATTGGAAACGCAGAAGAAGTAGAAGATATCACACCAGTCAAAATCATTTGGACATTTGAGACAGAAATATTCCCTGATGAAATTTCTCCATCTACGACTTTCCGAGAAGGAACAGTCTGTAAAGTATCAGTCAACGCCTATGAACGCAACCCAGTTGTGCGACAAAAATGTATTGAACACTACGGCGCAACTTGCTATGTCTGCTGTTTCAATTTTGGGAAAGTGTTTGGGGAATTAGGAGAGGGCTTTATTCACATCCATCATCTTCGGCCGCTTTCTGAGATTGGTGAAGAATACGAGGTTAATCCTGTAGAAGATGTGCGTCCTGTATGCCCCAATTGCCATGCCATGATTCATCGACGTTCGCCACCACTTACGATTGAGGAAATTAAGGCACTACTATTGAAGAGTCCTGCAAATTATTCAGCAACCTAACAAATCGCTATTCCATCGCCCAACGCCCATCGTACAAATCCCCCATCAATGACCTCTAGTTAGTCTAAAATCTCCTGGGCCGCCAAAAAGGCGATATGTGCGATCGACCATTTGTGACTCTCAACCTTTTAAGGAGAAATATCTGTGGGCGGATGCCATCCAGCACTAACCCACTGACGCCTGACACTAACAGCAATATTATTGTTTAGTTGTAGTGCTGTGACTGTTGCGCGACCGCAATCTGTAAGTCCAATAATTTTTGTAGCGTCTTCACTCCAAGCAAAATTTTGTGACCATTGTTGAGTGCGCGGATTAAACAACTTAACGTGCTTTTGCGTTACCGGATCTAATGCGTCAGTTTGGGTTACTTTGTAATTATTGCATAGACTACAAGCCAGCCAGAGATTTTCTTCCTCGTCAGTACCGCCAATCGCTTTAGGAATAATATGGTCAATTTCCAATATTCCCAGGACATACATTTGTAAACTGCGACAATAACCGCACCGATTTTGAGCTTGTGCGCCAACTCTGGCTCTAACTTGTTCAGAAATTGCCATTTTGATTATCCTTTCAATGGTTCGAGCAAGCCACGCCGCACAGCTTCATTTAAGGCTTGAGCTTGTCGCAATAGTCGAGTTTCATATATGTGGATTAATGCCTGCAATTCAGCCAGTTCTACAGATGCGATCGTACCGGATTGTTGGCGGTCTAGCAATTCACTCAATCGTTGTTCTTGGAGTGGTTGCAGCCGGAGTTGAGTCTGAGTGATTACTTCTGAATCAGACAGTGCTGATACTGGTTTAGCGGTTGGTAAGAGAAAATTTTCCAGAGTTTCTACTAGAATCTCACTCACGGTGCGGTGGCGTTGCAGCGCTAGTAATTCTGCTTGGTGATAGACTTCATCTGGCAGATTTAGGGTTATTTGGGCGGTCATAGGTGCAAAGCTATGAAACTAATATTTATATTATGCCATATTTTACTTTGAGTATTAGACATCTGCCCAAAAGAAATGAAGAAGGAGCTCGCTTGCTAAAAATACTGCGACTGCGACCAAGTAGAAAACCAAGTGAAATTAGTTTAGTTTTCACTCATCCCAGAAACCCGGTTTTTTTAAGAAACCGGGTTTCTTTATTTGTAAAACACTAGACAAGAGGGCAAAAATAGGTTCGTACTTCAATCCTTAAAATTCTCTGATCTTCCTTTGTCTCATAAACGTCTGCGCGGTTCCATCGCCCCTATTTTTTTTGAGACATATCAACTCAAACTCTTGTCAAGCCTACCTTTTCAGTTTACTTGTCACCCGCCAGCAAAATCATCCTATTTACTTATTGACAATTGCTGCTCTCTGTTAAATTGTCATGAATCGAACATATAAAGTTAAAAATTGTATCGTAAGCAACAGAAAGTACCAAATCTTTTATGTAGGGCTCTACAATGGACAAAAGAAACAAGATTAAGAGGCGCGATCGCTATGGGTATCAATGAAAACCTAGACTGGGAAGAAGCATTTGAGTACCGAGCTGGCTTAACAGTGGAGTTGAAGTCCCAGCCAGGTGTTTTCGATACGATCGCTTACTATGAAGTGATGATGGTACCGCCCATCTGGTTAGAAAATGACCCGCGTCCCCGCTATCCTCACGAACTGCGAGTCGTTGCCCACCAGCCAACTGTGTCCAATGTTTGCCGCATTTCAGAGAGTCCTGTTTTAGTCGCCTCCTAAGTTTTTTTAGCGGGAAATATGGGCGATGGCATCTAGCCAGCAATCAAACCGATGCAGTGATTTTCGGATTGAGATTGCTTGAGTTTACTTTGTGGCGATCGCTTAAGATATAGATGGCGGCAAGAGTGCGATCGACTCAAATCACTTGACCTGTTAATGTTTCAAGTGAGGAAATAGCCTGATTAAGGTTAGCAGCCATTGTGTTAAATCATCCTCTCCCCTACAGACAATGTATTCCAGCATGATCAGACTGTAAGCTGTGCGGTCTGATAAAATAACGGCGATTTTGAGTTAAAACAGCTCGATTTTCACTGACTGCAAAAGCTAAAACTTCTTCGTCCGGATTTTTTGGGTTATCCTTTCCGGCAGCTTGCACTGTCAGAATATTGTGAATCATAGGGCGCAGCAATTCTACAATCACTCTGGCGAAATTGTTCGTCACAATAAAGACGCGCCATCATTTCAATCCTCGTCATTTTCGCGGATAGCTATTTCAATTTCATCGGGAAAAGCTGCCGCATAAGTCCAGGCATTTGCTAAATCAGTAGCGGTTAGTGTGGGATAGTTATCTAAGAGTCGAGACTCGTTCATACCCAAGCGACGAAAACTTTCCAGTACCCACACAGGAATGCGAGTGTTTCTGATACAAGCATCACCGCCGCAGACACCGGGAGTCTTGCTAATTCCTTGCCAGGTGTTGGCTAAGTTCTGGGTTAATAATTGGATGATTTGAGCTTTCTCGGTTGGCGTTAAAGCCAGAAGTTGCGCTTCTAATTCTTTGATAGTCATAGAAATTTTGGTACTTATGAAATATAGCGGTTCTCAAGCGTGGTGAGGTATGCGGGCTCCTTCCTATGCCCATGCCCTAGGCCCTATGAGCACCTCATGTTAATGAGAAAGGCTATATGTATGTATTTGCTATTATAGTGCGATCGCCTGGAGTCGAGACTTGTTCATACCCAAACGACGAAAACTTTCCAGTACCCAAACAAGAATGCGAGTATTTCTCCTACAAGCATCACCGCCACAGACACCGGGAGTTTGGCTAATTCATTGTCAGGTGTTAAGCTGTTACGCATCTAAATTGTATTTTTGGGCGGGCGGAACGCCCAACCCCTAATCCCCACAAGAATTTGCTCGAATTTGATTGTCAAATTTAGATGCGCCTCAGCTTAGCTAAATTTTGGGTTAATAATTAGATAATATGTATTGGCTGTTATACGCAATTCCTTTCTCTCGGATCTCTTCCTCTGCGCCCTGTGCGCCTCTGCAATTCATAAAAAAAAGCCCGTTTACAAATGAAATAGCCTTGCTATATCTTTTTAACTTCTGGATAAATCTGTAAATTATAAAAATTGCTCACCCTTTTACCCCGATATTAAACGAACCTCAAAAACTTTAAAACAAAACGAGTCATACCATTTTAGATTTGAGATTTTAAAATTGGGAATGACTGAGGACATAAAGCTTTGGATATGGCCTAAATTTGCATTTTTTTTGATAAGCGATATCAGCCATCTGCCGACACAAACTAAAATCAACTTCCGGTATCAATCATTATGACTTCTACCTTGAGAAGTATCTTTTTGGGAACTTGCACAACACATCCTACCACTCGCAGCACATACGCATCAGGTGCACAGTCCACACTCTACGAAAACTCTTGTGTAAATCCTATTTTATATTGCTTAATTCCTTGATCCCCGGAAATTTCCACCTTTATTCACTCGAAATTGTGCGATGTTTAGCCAGAAATTAACATTCATTTAAACTTTGATGGAGACATAAACGAGCTATAATTCAATAGTTTTCGTGGAAGACATGGAGTTTAAATACCAAATGTCACGGATAACAAATTAATATCGATCGCACTTCACGATCGCACTTTACAAAACAACCACAACTTAGGAGTCAATAGCTGATGATGCTAGGAACAACCGAGATCCCGCAATTAAAGCCGCTTTCCGACTCAGAACTACACAAAATGAACGCCTACTGGCGGGCGGCAAACTACCTATCCGTCGGACAAATCTATCTTCTCGACAACCCTCTACTCAAAGAACCCCTCAAAATCGAACACGTCAAACCGAGACTCCTCGGACATTGGGGCACTACTCCAGGGCTAAACTTCATCTACGTTCACCTCAACCGCATCATCAAAGCCCAAGACCTCAACACCATCTACATCGCAGGCCCTGGACACGGCGGGCCGGGCTTGGTCGCCAACACCTATCTCGAAGGCACTTACAGCGAATATTACTCGAACATTTCCGAAGATGAAGAGGGTATCAAGCGGCTATTCAAACAGTTCTCCTTTCCCGGCGGTATCCCCAGCCACGTCGCCCCGGAAACCCCCGGTTCGATTCACGAAGGTGGCGAACTCGGCTACGCCCTTGTCCACGCTTACGGCGCAGTCTTCGACAATCCCGATTTGATTGTGGCGGCCGTTGTCGGTGACGGGGAAGCCGAAAGCGGCCCCTTGGCTGCTAGCTGGCACTCTAACAAGTTTCTCAACCCGGTTCGGGACGGGGCCGTATTGCCGATTTTGCACTTGAACGGCTACAAAATTGCCAATCCAACGCTGTTGGCCCGCATTCCGCAGGAGGAATTGGAAAGTTTGATGGTCGGTTATGGCTACAAACCTTATTGGGTGGAAGGTTCAGACCCGGAAACCATGCACCAGTTGATGGCTGCAACTCTCGATACCGCGATCGGCGAAATTAAGGCGATTCAGGAAAAAGCCCGGACAGAGGGCTATTCCGGTCGTCCCCAGTGGCCGATGATTGTGATGAAAACTCCCAAAGGCTGGACGGGGCCCAAGGAAGTTGACGGTAAGAAAACTGAGGATTATTGGCGATCGCACCAAGTCCCACTTTCGGAAATGGCTTCTAAGCCGGGACACGTCCAACTCCTCGAAGATTGGATGAAAAGCTATAAGCCGGAAGAACTCTTCGACGAAAAGGGCAAGTTAATTCCCGAATTGGCAGAACTCGCGCCCAAGGGAGCTCGACGCATGGGGGCAAATCCCCACGCTAACGGCGGCCTGCTGCTGCGAGACTTGAAAATGCCGAAATTTGAGGACTACGCCGTTGATGTGCAAAAACCGGGCACTGTAATGGCAGAAGCAACCCGCGTTTCCGGCCGCTTCCTGCGAGACGTGATGACACTGAATCAAGAGAACGCCAATTTCCGCATTGTCGGGCCTGACGAGACGGCCTCAAATCGTCTCGATCCGGTGTTTGAAGTGACGAACCGGGTGTGGGCGGGGGAAATTTTGCCCGAAGACGATCACATCTCCCCCGACGGCCGGGTGATGGAAGTCCTCAGCGAACATATGTGTCAGGGATGGCTGGAAGGCTATTTGCTGACGGGACGCCACGGCTTTTTCTCTTGTTACGAGGCGTTTATTCACATCATCGATTCGATGTTCAACCAACACGCCAAGTGGTTGAAAACTACTCGTCACATTCCTTGGCGCCGACCGATCGCCTCTCTGAATTACTTACTAACTTCTCACGTTTGGCGACAAGACCACAACGGTTTTTCTCACCAAGATCCGGGTTTTATCGACCACGTAATTAACAAGAAAGCGGAAGTGGTGCGGATTTATTTGCCGCCAGATGCGAATACTTTGCTATCTGTAACGGATCACTGTCTCCGCAGTCGCAACTATGTCAACGTGATTATTGCAGGGAAGCAGCCGGCATTGCAGTATTTGGATATGGATTCTGCGATTAAACACTGTACCGTCGGCATCGGAATTTGGGAGTGGGCTAGCAATGATAAAGGTGGCGAACCGGATGTGGTGATGGCTTGCGCGGGTGATGTTCCGACGCTGGAAACTTTGGCTGCTGTTGACATTCTCCGCCGAGATTATCCCGATTTAAAAGTGCGGGTGGTGAATGTGGTTGATTTGATGACGCTGCAACCTGCTAGCGAACATCCCCACGGTTTGTCGGACAAGGATTTTGATACTTTGTTCACGAAAGATAAGCCGGTGATTTTTGCTTTTCACGGCTATCCTTGGCTGATTCACCGCTTGACTTATCGCCGGACAAATCACTCGAATATTCACGTTCGGGGTTACAAGGAAGAGGGAACGACTACGACGCCGTTTGATATGGTGGTGATTAATGACCTCGATCGATTCCATTTAGTTGGAGATGTACTCGATCGCGTTCCGAAACTGAGTTCTGTAGCAGCTTACGGCAAACAAGCTATCCGTGACAAGCTGATCGAACACAGGCAGTATATCAACGAACACGGCGATGATATGCCGGAAATCCGCGACTGGCAGTGGCCGCACGCGGGCCCGGTTTCGTCGGAAGCGCCGAAGGAAACGAAAGATCCGACAACGACAGGAGATCAAACCGTGCGATCGGGTGCACCGGGCTAGCGATATTCTGGGTAGGGACACGGCAATGCCGTGTCCGGCGCGCGATCGGGGATTAGGACACGGCACTGCCGTGTCCGGCGCGGGCGATCGAGAATCTCTTCTTTCTGCGGTTCGTTCAATAAAAGTCTTTTTCAACAATCAAATAAAACTGCTATATATGAGCTTAAAAATCTACTTTCTACGACACGGTGAAACGACTTACAGCCAAACAGGCGGTTTCTGCGGCGCTATCGACCCAGAATTAACGCCCGAAGGTTCTCAAATGGCAGAACAGTTTGCCGCTACTTACGCGAAATTGCCCTGGGAGGCTGTTTATGTCAGTCCGATGAAACGCACAATTGCTACTGCAAAACCTTTGTGCGATGCTGTGGGAATTGAAATGCAGCTTCGCGACGGACTGAGGGAAATTAAGTACGGTGAGTGGGAAGGCAAAACAGTAGAATCAGTCAAAAAAGAATACGCAGAAGATTATATTAACTGGCTGACAGAACCTGCTTGGAATGCACCAAACGGCGGCGAAACTTCTGTGCAAATTGCCAGTAGAGCTTCCTTAGTTATTGCAGAAATTGAGGAAAAGTACAAAAACGGTAATGTGTTGGTTGTCTCCCACAAAGCCACTATTAGAATTATTCTGTGCAGTTTGTTGGGGATTGATTTGGGACGTTATCGCGATCGCATTGCCGCTTTAGCAGCTTCTGTCAGTATTGTTAAGTTTGAGGTGCACGGGCCGCTGCTGGAAGTTTTGGGCGATCGATCGTACATGGATGAAACTCTCCGCAATTTGCCCGGTACTTGAAATTGCGGGTAGGGTGCGCGCACTGCCTACCCGGAGCGTCTGCAACTAAATCGCCCCTATGTAAGACAATCCTAAAATAGTACCTGCTCCCAAAATATGACCAAAGGCAGTAGTTCCCAAAACTGCACCCAAACTCAAACCGCCGAACATACTCGATGAGGGCATTGCTGGGCCTGTGGTAGGATTCTGGATGGTTGATTTGCCGATCGCAATAGCTAAAATATTGCAAAGAATCATAATCAAACCGATTGTAGGGCTCCACTCTACGGTTCTGGGGGCAACGGCAAGTAAAATTGGTGTAAACATCGATCGGCTCCTTAAACTTTAGTAAATGAAAATCTGCCTAGAAGATATATCAAAAAAATGCAACTGTTCGCTACACATTGCATTAACAGTTAATTTTTCGACATATTTCTTAATATTTTTGCCAGAATCTCAAGATTTCTTAGTCTGTGCAGGCGGGCGAAAGTTTGACAAGATGCGATTGCAATCGCCTAGCGATCGAAAGAACGAATCAACAGGACATAATCAAGCATGAAAATACTGGTGTTAAATGCGGGTTCGAGCAGTCAAAAGAGCTGTCTTTACGAGTTAAACGATGTCCTGCCCGATCGACCTTTGCAACCTCTGTGGGAGGCTCAAATTGATTGGACTCACCAGCAGGGTATAGCAGAGTTGAAAGTCAAAACAGCAAAAGGCGATCGGCTTGAAGAGGAATTTGCATCCGAGTCTCGCCAAGATGCTATTTCTCGAATGCTGGAGACTCTTTGGAAGGGAAAAACTCAAACCATTAATGATTTAAAGGAAATTGATATTGTCGGCCACCGCGTCGTACACGGCGGACAAGAATATCAGCAAAGTACGTTAATTTCGCCGGATGTTAAAGAGGCGATCGCCCGTTTATCTGTTTTCGCCCCTGTCCACAATCCCGTTAACCTCGAAGGTATCGAAGCGATTGAAAAAATCCTCGGAAAAGTGCCGCAAGTAGCAGTATTTGATACAGCTTTTCACGCACAATTGCCGCCCGCAGCCTTTGTTTATCCCGGCCCCTATGAATGGCTGGAAAATGGGATTCGGCGCTACGGCTTTCACGGGATTAGCCATCAATATTGCGCGCGTAGGGCCGCCGACATTCTGGGTCGGGATTTGGCAGATTTGCGGTTGATTAGCTGTCATTTGGGCAACGGATGTTCTCTGGCGGCCATTCGCGGTGGCTGGAGTGTTGACACGACGATGGGATTTACGCCTTTGGAAGGTTTGATGATGGGAAGTCGATCGGGCTCGATCGATCCAGGCATTCTCATTCATCTGTTAAAACAATCCGAGTTTACTGCAGAGAAACTTGATGGTATTCTCAATCGAAATTCTGGTTTAAAAGGGATTTCAGGGGTGTCTAGCGATCTGCGGCAGATTGGAGATGCGATCGCCCAAGGTAATCAGAGAGCTCAACTGGCTTTGGAGATTTACATCCACCGTTTGCGTGCCGGAATTGGTGCCATGCTGGCGAGTTTAGGAGGGTTGGATGCTTTAATTTTTACGGCGGGAGTTGGGGAAAATTCTGCTATTGTACGGGCTGCCGCTTGCGAAGCTTTTGGATTTATCGGGTTAAAATTGGATGAGGATAAAAATCAACAGTCACCGATCGATCAAGATATTGCGGCAGTGGATTCAGCAGTGAGAATTTTGGTAATTCACACGCAGGAGGATTGGGAAATTGCGCGAGAATGCTGGAAACTTTATCACTAATTTATTTTAGGAATTCCTTCAACAGCGATGGCCGATCGGGAGCGTGTCACTTTTGCGATGAGTATAAATACTCAGAAATACTAGGGCAGAGGTTTTGAGCTATTGTTGGGCAA
>NZ_JAUBTF010000096.1:0-15756 GCF_036702355.1 Microcoleus sp. D3_18_C4 | reverse complement strand
GATTTTTAAACTACGACTCATAAACGCACCATAAAAGCTATCTCTCTATTATATGCAACTTCACATAAAATTGGTATAATGAGTAATAACTAAACCCCAGCCGCAGTAAAAGCCGCCCAATAATAAGGATTGGCAAAAGGATAGGGTTTGCGGTTGCGAATTTGCTGCAAAGAAGCCTCCGCAATCAGGCGAGAACTTTGAGAAAGCCGATCGAACATTTGCGAAATTTGAGGTTGAAAATCCGCCAGCAACACCTCCAATTCCTCGCTAGTCAAATCCCGCAGCCACCTTTGAGCGTCCCCCAACGCGATCGCCACATCTCCCACCTGCAACCGAGAAAACCGTCGCAGATTTTCATAAAACTTGCTCGTCAGCAGCAGCGTAGAAACATCGTTCACCTTCCACAGACTGCTAACCACACTAGACGTGCCAGCATACAACAAACCCGCCGACAAACCCACAAAATCTCCTCCAGCACCGCTAACTCCGCCAGCGGCAATTTCACAACCCGATAAAGTAACTAAAAAATATTGTCTAAAATCCAGATTAAAAATTTCCTCCAAACTCAGAGAATCATTCCTCAAAAACACTGCGGATTTCAGAGGACAAGCCAAATTAAGCAAACTAAAACAAGCAAAATGAGCGCATTTTTTCTGCGGCAACTGCCCTATTTCCTGGGGCAAATTCCCATTATTAGCAGAGATTTCTTGGGAAAAAGCCTCTTTAATTGCCGGCTTATGGCGCACAACTTCTGTAGTGGCAAAATACTGGGAAATAGTGCCGATTTCAATGTTGCTGTAGAACGCATCTCTGGTGAAAGTTGGAATTGCCAAAAGCTGCTGCAAACCTGGTTTGTACCGACCAATAGCCGCTCCGTGTGCACTTTGTCTCAACAGCAATAGCTGACAGCTAGGAGCATAGCGAATTCCTCCGGGAAATCGATCGATCAAAGAAGTAGTAGGCGCTGCAACGTCGCCAAAAGACGAACTTTGAGAAAAATCCGAAAGGCTGTAGGTTTCCACCTCAAAACCGCTGCGATCGCTCCACCCAGACCTAAAAATTCCCCCACCGTCCTCAAACCCGTCTCTCCCCGCCAAAGGCAAAGCGTGGAGTGGCAAAGCGTGCAAAAATCGGTGCGGCACAAAAATCAGCCGATCGCAATTATCAGGAATCAGCGCCACCACTCGATCGATTTCCAGCATCGTAGCCAAGCGTTTGAGGCGAGTCGGGAGATGATTGATCCAGCGACCTTTTTGTTCAGAATAAGCGGTGAGGTACTCCTGGCTCCAACTTTCGGCAGCCATAGCATTTTCCGGCGAACACAGGTGAACGGCGGGATATTGTGCACTCTTTACCACCACAAAAGCAACCAGCAACTCCCCCAAACTCGCCCACACCACAGCAGCGCAATTGTCATCAGGCAACAATTGGCGAATTTGCTCAAAAGCGATCGGTTCAACTTTGTGAGCGAGGCTGAAGAAAGGGTCGTTTGCCTGCACCTCCCGCGCAATCAACCTATCCAACTGCTTCCACAATTGATTTAAGTGCATGAAGTCCGAGTTCGGCAGCAGAGAACCGCTGTTCAAACCTTGGCTATCGCCCTCAGAAATCAAGGTCGTGTTCGGCTCAGGTTCTCCCTGTTCTTGGTGCCGCTGTTCCCCCGCTATTTCCAGTTGCAGGGACTCCAACTCGCTTCGCACCGCTGCAGGAATTTCGGCTTTCGGAGTCAAGTGACATTTAACCAGCAGTTGTACCAAATTCCGATTTTTGTGGCGTTCGGCGTATTCCAGAGCCTTAGCGTAATATTCAGGTTGGCTGGCGCCGAGTTCGAGGCCAACTTGCACCAGGCATTTATAGAGTCCAGCCCAAGTGCGGGTTAATTTGACTTTTGCGGTACTCGTCCGATCGCCAAAATCGACTGTATCAACCCCAACTTCGCAACGCAAGAATTCCACAGTATCGACAGCAGCAGTAAAAACCCCGTAGGCGCGAAGCAAGTCGCCTCGAACTCGGTAAGCTTGACCCAAATAAAATAAAATTTCAGCCCAGCGGTGGGGATAGGTTTCGCGAGTGTAGACTTGACAGGCGCTGTGATAGCAGCCGATCGCGCTTTCCATGTGGGACAAGTCTTCCGCCTCGGTCAGTTGCGAATAAGCCCTGCCCAGATAAATTTGCAGCATTGCCCAGCGGTTGGGATATGCCTGCCTGGTGTAGACTTCGCCCGCATTTTGATAGCAGGCGATCGCGCTTTTGAGGTTGCGGTTTTTTTCCCCTTTCAGGTGTTCGCAGAAAGCGCGGCCGAGGTAGGCACACAGCATTGCCCAGCGTTCGGGAGATTTTTGGCGGTTGCAAAAGAGCAAAGCATTTTGATAGCAGGCGATCGCGATTTCCATATTGTCGGCTTTTTCCCCTTTCACGCGCCGACTGTATATCCTACCGAGGTAAGTTTGGATCGAAGCCCAGGCTTCGGGAAATTTGATGCGGGTGTAGACTTGTAAAGCATTTTGATAGCAGGCGATCGCCATTTCCATATTTTCCACCGGATCGCCTTTGATGCGATCGACAAACACCCGGCCCAAATTCCTCTGAGTCGTTGCCCACTGCTGCGGAAAAGCTTCCCGAGTCCGCACCTGCAAAGCTCTCTGATAGCACGTAACCGCGTATTCCAGATTTTCGGCTCGGTTGCCCCCCAGCAACTCGCAGTAAGCATTTGCCAAATTATTTTGAGTTGTGGCCCAACGCCGGGGAAACACCTTGCGGTTGTAGACTTGCAAAGCATTTTGGTAGCAAGCGACTGCCAGTTCCAGATTTTGGGCTCGGTTGCCCCGCAGTCGGCGGCTGTAAGCACGGCCGAGATTGTTTTGAGTGCTCGCCCACTCTTCCCCAAAAGTTTCGCGGGTGCGAACTCGCAGTGCGTTTTGATAGCAGGCGATCGCCTGTTCTAGATTGTCTGCCGGAGCTCCCCTGAGACGCTCGCTGTAAGCGTTGCCCAGATTGTTTTGCAGCGTCGCCCACTGTTCCGGGTAATGTTCGGGCGTGCGTACTTGTAGGGCATTTTCAAAGCAAGCGATCGCCTGTTCGATATTTTGAGCCTTATCACCTTTGGGGCGATCGCTATAAGCGTTGCCCAGATTGTTTTGCATCACCGCCCATTCTTGGGGAAAGTCTTTGCGGGTAAACACCTTAGCAACTGTTTCGTAACCGGCAATTTCGATTTCCAAGTTATGAGCCTTGCTGCCGAGGGGAAACCGCCCAATTTTGTTGCTCAGATTGCCGATTAACGCTGCAATGCGCCTAGTCTCCGATTCTTTGGCAGCAGGGAGCACCAAAGTGGCCCAGTGGCGCAGCAGTTGTGCGAAATTCTGGTCGAGTTTGTCTAAATTGTTTCTCAGCAGCGAGTACAGGTGCTGCGAATCAGCGCCGCGCGCCACTGCCTGCAATACTTCTGCTAAAAAAGCCAGATATGCTGCCCCGGTTGCGGGCAATTTATAATTCCCTTTTGCAGATTCTAAGGGTGCGATCGCCCTTTGGAAAAATTTTGCAGCTTTCAGCAAACTTTCTCGCGTCAGTGCCGGTTCTTCCAAATAAAGCGTTTGCACGAACCCAAAGTCGATCGACTTTGGGTTCGTCCTCAAAATCAAATCTATTCCTGAGTCCCCAGGATTTTCCAGCAGCGCTTGGAGCATATTAACATCAGTTTTGCGACGCTGTTCGTCCATCGTGCATTCCGCCAAACTATTAACCATAGGAGCGCTGATTCTGTGCAACCAAGTGAACTACCCACCCCTAAATCGTAGTACCGAATATAGTAGGGGCTTCTGTACTCATAGGCGAGTGCCTTAGCTGAGACTTTCGTCCAACCTTTGGTCTTACCTCGCATCCTAAAGCCGAAACGGCTGAACCTTCCGCCTTTAGTGTTTTGATAGCTTCTGCTTTCATCTTTATCGGTGCATTCCCCTCCCGATCGCGATCGGTAGCACAGTGAGGACAAGTCCATTCCCTCATATCTAATGGCATCTCGGTCATTTGATGGAAACAATTAGAACAAGGTTTGGAACTGGAAACCCCTCTATCAATCTCGACTAAGTTCCCGCCTTTGCGTTCCCACTTGTAGGCTAAGAAGTTGGTAAAACTTCCCAAAACCTCATCCGATCTTGCTTTCGCCACATTGGAATTGCGAATCCTGTTCCAGAAATGAAAGTTTTCTACTATGACCGCGAGGCGATCGCTGACCAACTTATAACTAAGTTTATGTAGAAAATCTTGCCACCCATTCCTAAACCCTTCGCATACCTTGGCAACAGCTTTTCTATATTTGTATTCAGAATTACTTTTTTTTTGGTGGCCTGTAAACTTTGGCTGCTTGCGCTTCAAGTTCTTCTGGTGCTTGGCAAAATGCTTGGCATTGTCATATTTAGATACTTTTTCATCATCGGGGACAATAGCAAAGTATTTCAATACTAAATCACTGCCCGCAATCCTACCTTCTTTTGTTCTCTGGTTCTCAGCTTTGATTTCAGTCAGTATAGATGCCAGATATTTCCCTGAATATTTTTTACTAATAATTGAAGTCTGAATTTTACCATCAGTTAATCTATATCTCTTTATTTTTTTCGTCTTAGTTCTTCCCCTATAATCTAAAATTAGAGTACCCACAAATTTGACGCTTTTAGGATGCTGAAATAACAGTTTTTTGGCTTGAGATGGGAAATTATAAAACCCAGCAACTTCATCAATTTTTTTTTGGTATGCAGTCGTTAGCTTGAGCGTAGTAGCTTGCCCAAATTGGCTGTAATACTGACATAACCCTACACTTTCATCGGATTTTTTGATAACAGGTAAAAGTGTGTTGAGACCGGAGTAGCCAAGTCCTTTACCAGTTTTTTTATATACTTCAATTGATTTATTTTGACCATAATTAGACCACCAACGCGCACCCCCAAAAGTTGAAGCTACTTGTATTTGTTTATTTTGGGTAGGATACAAACGAACTTGGATAGCCTTGTGTAGCAATCAACATCACCTCCTTGGTTCTTCTATTCTCTCACAATATACAGTTGACGATCAAAGCATTACGAAAAAATTTTGTGACGAGGATTACATATTTTCTCTCTTGAAAGCGAGCCCCAAAATTACTTGAGGATGCAATCGTCGTCACCCGCCCTTCCCACTATAACGGTACTCAGTTGAGTTGGAAGGGCCCGAAATAGTTAAATCAGGATTCACAAGTCCCAACAGACACGCAGATAGCGAAACTAGCACCTGCAATGGCTAATAGTATTAGCGTCTTGCCTTGAGTAAAATCCTGGTTCAAAGCGCCGTCAGTCTTTCAGGGCGGGTTTAACAGACAGTTCTAAACTTGAAAAACCCGCCCTGACACACTTGCAGCGGGGCGGGTTTACTTTTACCCCGATCGGACTTACGCTAAGAAACCGGGTTTCTGGGAAAATATTGGGTTTAGTAACGAGAAATCTCGAAAGAAACCCGGTTTCTGAGGAAGAGTGTGTCCTGGACTAAGTGAGTTATCTAGGATATTGCGCGAGTTTCAGCGCTACAGCTAACAAAAATCAACTCACTAAATTTTACTGTACCGCTTGAGAACGCAAGGCTGACTCCACTGCCTGCAGAGCTCGATCGACTTCAGCGGCCGTGACAATCAGCGGCGGGACAAATCTCAACACTTTCGGCCCTGCTGGAACCAACAGAACTCCTGCGGCGATGGCAGATTTGACGATATCGCCCGATGTAAGTTCGATGTCAGCTTGCAATTCCATCCCGACAATCAAACCCCAGCCGCGCACTTCGGCAATTAAATGCGGATATGTGGCCGCCAACTTGTTGAGGCCTGCTTTCAACTGTTCCCCGCGCTGCTGCACGTTTTCTAGAAGGTTTTCCCGTTCTAAAGTTTGGCAAACGCACAAAGCTACAGCGCAAGCAAAAGGATTGCCGCCGAAAGTGCTGGCGTGACTTCCCGGTTCAAATACATCGCAGAAAGATTTGCACAGCATAGCGCCGATCGGGATACCGCCGCCCAACCCTTTGGCAGATGTAAAGATATCGGGTTCAATGCCGAGGTTTTCGTAGCCCCAGTATTTGCCGCTGCGTCCCATCCCGACTTGCACTTCGTCGAGAATCAGCAAAATGCCTTTTTCGTCGCAAATTTCCCGAATGCGCTGGAAGTAGGGGAGATCTCCGGGGCGAACTCCGCCTTCGCCTTGCAGCGCCTCCAGCATAATTGCTGCTACTTGGCGTTCGTCTTTGTCGAGTTGCTCGATCGCACTTTCGATCGCACTAATATCGTTGTATGGCACGTAGTGAAATCCGGGAACCAAAGGGCTAAAACCCTTCTGATATTTAGGCTGTCCGGTTGCCGTAATTGTCGCCAAAGTCCGGCCGTGGAAACTCGCAACGGCGGTAATGATTGTCGGATTCGAGATATTTAATTTTTCGTGGGCGTACTTGCGGGCGAGTTTAATTGCCGCTTCATTAGCTTCAGCGCCGGAGTTGCAAAAGAAGGCTCTGTCAGCGCAAGAATGGTCTACAAGCCACTTTGCCAGCTCGCCCTGTACGGGGATGTAATAAAGATTAGAAACGTGGTGCAGGGTCTGAATTTGCTGAGTTACCGCTGCAATCATTGCCGGGTGGGCGTGTCCCAGAGTGCAGGTAGCAATACCAGCCACAAAATCGAGATATTCGCGGCCCTCGGTATCCCAAACGCGGCAGCCCAGGCCCCGTTCTAGGGCGATCGCAAAACGCCCGTAAGTCGTCATTACATAGCTGTCGAAGCTCTCAGAACTGAAGAGACTGGCTTCGGCTTGCACGTTTGGTTCTTTTAATAAGGTTTCTGGACTCACGAATCGCTCCTTAACACATAATATGCAGACCTCGATTGTACGGTAAAAATCCCGGTTAGCGGTGCAGGCTGTTAGTTTTGTCATAAAATCATAACAGTAACTTCAATTAATCCCTCACAAATCTACTGATGAGTTATTACATTTCTCCTAACTTTCTCGATAAAGTTGCGGTGCACGTCACTAAGAACTTTTTAAATTTGCCCGGGGTAAGAGTTCCCCTAATTTTGGGAATTCATGGCCGCAAAGGAGAAGGCAAAACTTTTCAAACCGAACTGGTTTTTCGGCGGATGGGCTTTGAACCGGTGATGATATCTGGTGGGGAATTAGAAAGCCCGGATGCCGGAGATCCGGCGCGTTTAATTCGCTTGCGCTACCGGGAAGCGGCGGAGCAAATTCGGGTGCGGGGCGAGATGTGCGCCATCTTTATTAACGATTTGGATGCCGGTGCTGGCAGGTTCGATACTACTACTCAATATACTGTCAATACTCAGATGGTCAATGCGACTCTGATGAATATTGCTGACAATCCAACTAACGTGCAGTTACCGGGAAGTTATGACAGCACGCCGCTGCACCGAGTGCCGATTATTGTCACCGGAAATGATTTTTCTACGCTGTACGCGCCGCTGATTCGCGACGGGCGGATGGAAAAGTTTTATTGGGAACCCAGCCGGGATGATAAAATTGGCATTGTTGGAGGAATTTTTGAGTCGGACAAATTGTCAAAAACCGAGATTATGGGGTTAGTTGATAATTTTCCCGATCAGGCGATCGACTTTTTTAGCGCTTTGCGATCGCGCATTTACGACGAACAAATCCGCGAATTTATTCACAAAATAGGAATTGAGCAAGTTTCTAAGCGTTTGGTAAACACTTTGGAAGCAGCGCCAGATTTCCAGAACCCGAATTTCAGCCTCGCTCATTTAATAGAAATGGGCAGTTTGATGGTGGGTCAACAAAAGCGGATTCAGGAAATGCGCTTAGTAGATGAATACAACCAATCGCGCCTGTTTAACGTTCAAGGAACCCCCAATGCCCCTGCTACTGCGCCCACGCAAAGTGAATTAAACGACCCGTCCTCCAAATATTATAAGGCTTACGTCGAGCCAAGTTCTGAAGGTGGTAACGGTCATGCGGCGCGGCTGAGTTCCGAGGTATTGGAACAAGTAAAGCAGTTGTTAGCAAGAGGCTGCAAAATTGGCATGGAATATGCAGATAATCGCCGATTTAAAACTGGTTCTTGGCAAAGTTGCGCGACGATTAAAACTGCACAGGAAAAAGATGTGGTTGCATCTTTAGAAACTTGTTTGGCGGAACACGGCGGCGAATACGTGCGGCTGATTGGTATCGATCCAAAAGTCAAGCGGCGGGTAGCTGAAACAATTATTCAGCGACCGAATTAGGACAAGCGGTTACAGATTTAAATTCTTGCATATTTGGGGTGATGCTCAAAGCCCACCCCACAAAATTTGGATTTTTTTTTACAGAAAATAGACCTATTATGGTCGTTCACTTTCATCTCTTGAAATTATCTGCGTTCATCTGTGTTTATCTGCTTAAAATCTGCGGTTAACCGGCTCTATCAAAGATTTATGCAATAAGTCTAGTATGCAAAAAATCATCAAAAGTTGCCCGATCGCACATAGCACCTTGAGCACCCACTTTAGTTGTGCACAGAGCGCCCGCTGCTGCGCCCCACCGTACCGCCTCCGACAAGGACAGACCGGCATCTAATGCAGAGGCTAATCCGCCGTTAAAAGCATCGCCAGCAGCCACAGTGTCGATCGCCTCCACAGCAAAAGCCGGTACAAAAAAGGTTTCATCCGCAGTAACAGCAACAGCCCCGCGATCGCCCAATTTGACAATAACATTCTTGACACCGCGCTCCTGCAACTGTTTGGCAGCTACAATCGCTGTTTCGGTGTCATTCACCCGAAAACCGACTAACTGGCCCGCTTCCACTTCATTCGGCGTGATAATGTCAATTAGCGGATAAAGTTCGATCGGCAAATCCGCCCTAGCCGGTGCTGGATCGAGAATAACTCGCACCCCCGCTTGACGAGCAGCTTTCGCAGCTTTTTGGACAATTTCCAGGGGAATTTCTAACTGTAACAGCAAGGATGTAGCTGCTGTTAACAGTTTTTGGAGACGTTCTATATCTGCTTCACCGACATTATTGTTCGCCCCCGGAATCACAATAATATTATTTTGACCTGTCTCGTCTACGGCGATAATTGCCACTCCTGAATGAGTGTTTTGGTCTATTAATACATTGTCTGTATTTACACCATAAGATTGTAAATTTGTCAATAAGTCTTCAGCAAATTTATCGTTGCCAACGCGACCGATGATGTGGGTGCAAGTGCCGAGACGGGCGGCCGCTACTGCTTGATTTGCTCCTTTGCCGCCACCGGCCGTGAAAAAATTGCTACCGATGATAGTTTCCCCTGGTTGCGGCAAGCGGGGAGTTTTTGCTGCTAGGTCGATGTTGATACTGCCGAAGACGATTATGCTCATAGATTCAAATTGTGAATTGCGAATTGGGCATAGGGCATCAATGCACGGTAGAATTGGGCATTGGAACTAACAAATAACTAATCACAAATAACTAATAACCAACTGTCAACTGTCAACTGTCAACTGTCAACTGTCAACTGTCAACTGTCCCTTAAGACGTGCTAGAACAGTTATGGTCTTCACAGGTCAATTCAATGGCTGCAATTACTCTCGATCGCAATCCCTGTGTCCTGCTAGTTGAAACAGACGAAGTTCTCGCCGGACACTTGAGTCTCGACTTAAAATCCTCCGGCTATGAACCGGTAGTAGCTTCTAACACCGCCACCGGCCAAAATTTAGCCCGTGAATTGCAGCCTGCTTTGATTGTAATTGACCGGATACTTGGCCCTGAGTCGGGGCTATCACTGTGTTCTTACCTCAGAAGTATTGGCAATCGGGTGCCGGTGCTGCTACTCGTCGGTCGTGATACAGTTGACGATCGCGTAGCTTGTCTGGAAGCTGGGGCGGATGATTATTTTCTTAAACCTTACCGCACTGAGGAGTTTTTACAGTTGGTGCGCTTGTATTTGCAGCCGGATAACAGCAGCAACGAACAATTGAGGTTTGGCGATTTAGTTTTGGATTTGGCCTCTAGGCGGGCCCTGCGGAACGGACGGGCGATCGACCTGACGATGAAGGAATTTGAGCTGCTAAAGTATTTGATGGAACATCCCCGCGAGGTTTTGACTCGGGAACAAATTCTGGAAAATGTTTGGGGTTACGACTTTTTGGGCGAGTCGAATGTGATTGAGGTTTACATCCGCTATCTGCGACTCAAGATTGAAGATGAGGGCGAAAAGCGCTTGATTCAGACGGTGCGCGGTGTTGGCTATGTGATGCGGGAAGCTTGAAGCCGTCATTAGTCATTAGTCAGCAGTCATTAGTCATTAGTCAGTGGTCATTAGTCAACAATGCCCATGCCCCATGCCCTATGCCCCATGCCCCATGCCCTATGCCCCATGCCCAATCTAAAATCTAAAATCTAAAATCTAAAATCTTTATGAATTATTTAGCTACTTTGCTCGGTATTGGAGTAAGTATATTTTTGCTGGGATGTTCGCCGACTTTACCGATCGCGAATGCTGGTGCTACTGGTATTTTGGCGAATCAGTCTCCGACGGCGAAAACATCGGGTCAAGTGCTGCCTGTTTCTGCTAGAGCTCGGATAGGCGATCGCCCAATCGAACTCGAAGTGGCGAAAACAGTGGAACAGCAGGCTATGGGTTTAATGTACAGAACTTCTTTGCCGGATGACAGAGGAATGCTGTTTGAGTTTAAACCGGCGCGGCGGGTCAATTTTTGGATGAAAAATTGCAAGATTTCTCTGGATATGATTTTTATCCGGGATGGGGTGGTTGAGGCGATCGAAGTTTCTGCACCTCCTTGTACTGAAGATCCTTGTCCTACCTACGGGCCCGATACTGCTGTCGATCGAGTTATTGAACTCCGGGGCGGGCGGGCTGCTGAACTCGGTGTCAAAGTGGGCGATCGTATTGAAATCGAGTTTTTCCAGTAAAACTTCGGACTGTTTCAGTAAAATCTGCACACAGACATAATCCCCCGGTTTCAATCCCCCAGAGAGCCCCTTGCCTTCGGAATACCGACGAAAATTTAGAAACTTTACAAAAATTGATTAAATTTGTTAAGATATTAATGTAAGATTCAGTACAAACACCCAAAGATTTGCTACGATGTCGATCTCAGTCAGTCAGGACTTGAGCTTGTTTCCGGAAGCTGTAGATGGTTGGTCGCAGGTATGAGACGAGTCAGCGACTCGTTACCAATCCTGAGAGACGATACTCAGCCTCAAGGTGTAGCAACACGAAAAGAAATTCTCTGGAAGTTCTGGCGATCGAGCTAAATCTACTAAACCTATCTAAAGTAATATGCTACGAGCCAAGTTAATTGGCGGTAATTGGCAAACTTAACTTCTGGTAGCAGTTTCGGGTTTGATCGAAATATCTAACTAATTTTCCCGAAGTAGATTTGCGGATTCTGCATTTCGGCAGATGAAGTTAAACTCTGAACTTGGTTTAGTAGTGTTAGGTAGCAGAATTTATTCTGATTCGCGCTCCAAAGATGCCGAGGTATTCAGTTTAGGTTCGATCGCGATCGCAAGTCGATCGGGCCGACATCAGCAAAATTGCAAAACCTTTCACTTTTTGGGAAAGGTTAGCTTTACAGTAGCACTCAGCATTACGTTTGGCAGTTCAACCGCTAATAGCGTTTTAAAAGCTATAAACGGTAACAAGACAAATTTAAAACTGGCTTATTACTCATCAAAAACATCAGGTTCACATCAGAAAATGGTGTCCTATACTTAGAGGTGAAATCACATGGCACCCGCTAAATACACTCGATTAATTCGCTTTTTACAAGAAGATTTGGCAATTTCACCCGCGTCAATTGCTGTCGCCGAACGTGTCGGCGATAACAAACAGCGGCAGCGTGATCAAGACCCGAATTCCTTGCCGATGGTTCTGTGGCAATACGGTTTAGTCACTCTCGAACAGTTGGATAAAATCTTTGATTGGTTATCCGAAGCATATTAAAAGGATTTTAGATTTTAGAAAGAATCCAAAATCCAAAATCCTTTAATAACTTGGATTAGGATTCAGCCAATAATTTGGCAGCAGCGGCGACGCCGGCACCAGGAGTGTAGCCTTCATGACCCAATTCTTGCAACACGACTTCTAAAGAGGAAATTGCTGCTAGAATATCGCGATCGCACACAAATCCCAAATGACCGATTCGGAAGATTTTACCTTTCAAATGGTCTTGTCCGTCGGCGAGAGCAATGTCAAATCTCTTTCTCATCAAAGTCCGCACTTTTTGAGCATCTACGGATGCTGGCGGCATAACCGAAGTAATCGCAGGGCTGGCGGCATCGTCAGCAGCAAACAACGGCAAACCTAAAGCTTTTACAGCAGCGCGAGTAGTTGTCATCAACCGTTTGTGCCGCGCGAAAACATTTTCCAACCCTTCTGTTTTCATCATCTGCAGCGATGCTTGCAGGGCAAAAAACATATTGACAGGGGGAGTAAAAGGAGTGGTATTTTTGGCAGCGTCTTTGCTATATTTGCCCAAATCCAAATAATAGCGGGGGAGTTTCGCAGTTTTGTAAGCTTCCCAAGCTTTGGGACTGACTGCCACAAAACCCAAACCTGGAGGAATCATGTAAGCTTTCTGAGAACCCGAAGCAATGACATCGATGCCCCAAGCGTCCATCGGAATATTGACAGCGCCTAAGCTAGTGACAGCATCGACCATAATTAAAGCTTCACCGTGGGCCTTAACGTGGCGGTTGATGGTTTCGAGGTCGTTGAGGACGCCCGTGGAGGTTTCCGAGTGGGTGATGATGACAGCTTTGATTTGCTTCTCTGTATCTGCTTCGAGTTTTTCGCGGAAGTGTTCGGGGTCTAAAGGTTGGCCCCACTCAGCTTTAATAATTTCGGCGTTTAAACCGTAAGCTTCGGCGACTTCAGCCCAACGTTCACCAAATTTGCCGTTAGTGCCGACTAAAACTCGATCGCCCGCACTCAGGAAATTAATTATCCCAGCTTCCATCGCGCCGGTACCAGAAACCGTTAAACTCAGCACGTCACTTTTTGTTTGGTGCAGCCATTTGAGGTTTTCGGTACATTCTGCAAAAATCGCGTCAAATTCCTTGCTGCGGTGGCCCATCGGGTGTTTTGCCATCGCTAACAATGCCGCTTCAGGCACCGGCGTCGGGCCGGGAATCATCAGCATTAATTTGTTGTCCATGATATTGTCCTAAGTTTTCCTGTGGGAGTTATATAGAATAAATCAAATACGATACGATACGTCGCGTCGATACTCTAAGTTTTTTAACTTTTAACTCCCTTGTGGTTAATTTCATTTAGAGACCAGCGATGTTCTACCGCTAAGTTCGATCGCTCGCAGCTTTGTTCTAATTGCTTTTGAATGGCAAGGGCTTTACGCAGTGTAATAATAAGTTGGTGCACTTGTTGCTGCTGCGGCGATTGTGGACTGACAGCAAACATCGTTTTGCGCTCTAACAATTGAAGTAGCAATTCATAATGAATGTACGAAGGAAGGGGGATTGGCTCCATGAAAGCTAACATACCTCAGCGAACCGACACCCCATTGCAATTGCATGAGGCATCACAGGTGAACATTAGATGCCCGATTTTTTATTTGTTTTCTAACCGTACAATAACCCCTGCTTTGCCGATCGAATATTCGGGGCTGGGGGCGTTGGACACGCTAAATTTTGCGATCGACAGGCTTACAGAATAGATTTAATTGCTTTCTGGCAAAATATTTCTATGCAATATAGCTTTCAGTGCTATTTCTTTTTTACAGTAGCGCTTGAGTCGATGCAGGCTAGAAATTCTCATTATTTACCTACTTAATCATTTTTTATCAGAATTAAGGGTGGTTTGTCAAGCGGTCTCGCCTTTCACAGGCTGGGAGGGCGATCGGCAAGGGAGGCTAAAGCGGCGCCCGGATCTGGCTGCTTGACCAGAGATTCGCCGATGAGAACGGCTTCGGCTCCGGCGGTGGCAAGTTTAGCGAGGTCGGCGGGAGTGTGGATTCCTGACTCGCTGACGATGAGGATGCCTTTTGCTTGGATCTCGGTTTGGCGGGAGGCTAATAGTTGACTGGTGGTTTCTAGGCTGACGGAAAAGTCTGCTAGGTTACGGTTGTTGATGCCGATCAGGTTGACGCCTTCTAGGGTTAATACTCGATCGAGTTCTTCGAGAGTGTGAACTTCTATTAAAGCTGTCATGCCCAAAGTCTTGACAATTTTCACAAAATATTGTAAGTCTTTGTCAGATAGAATGGCGGCGATTAAAAGTACAGCATCGGCACCGTGAATGCGGGCGAGATAAATTTGGTAGGGATAGATAATAAACTCTTTGCAAAGTAAGGGTAAATCGACTGCCGCACGGATTTTAGCGAGGTTGTCGAAGCTGCCTTGAAAGAACTTTTCATCGGTAAGTACGGAGATGCAACTGGCGCCGTTTTGTTGGTAAGCTAGGGCGATCGCCACTGGGTCGAAATCTTCGCGAATTACGCCTTTGCTGGGGGAAGCTTTTTTAACTTCGGCGATGATAGCGGGTGTGGTTTTGCCGTTTTTAAGGGCGGCAAGAAAGTCGCGAGTTGGCGGTGCGAAGGGGAGTTTTTTGTGAAGTTCGGATAAGGGAGTGCGATCGCGCTTTTGGGCTACTTCGGCTTCTTTTTCCCAGACGATTTCTTCGAGAATGTGCTGGGGTTCGGCGTCGGGTACGGCGATTTGGTAGCTGAGGTAGAGGACGGAGACGGATGTGCTGGGGGGACGACGGCGGATTTGAAGCATGATAGGGGGATAAAGGGCGATCGTAAACAAGTTTCTATTATATAAGGTCGATCGCCCTTTTCAATTTATGATAAAATGCGCTTAACTAAGTATTCGGAGATACACCGATGCGATTAGAAGACTATTTTGAATTTCTAGACCCTGATGACATCCGCATAAAAGGACATCGGATCGGCAGTGACGACGTGATTAAATATTACTTGGATGGATATTCGCCCGACCAAATTCTGGAAGAATTACCAAGTTTGAATTTAGAGAAAATTTACGCGACGCTAACTTATTATCTGCAAAATCGGAGGCAGATGGATGCTTATATGTTGCGGCTGGCGAAGTGGCGGGAAGAACGCTATCAGGAATGGTTGGCTAATCCATCTCCTCTAGCATTGCGTTTGAGAGCAATCAAAGCACAGCGAGAACAGGAGTTACTTAACTAAGCGTGAAAATTCGTTTTTTAGTCGATGAAAATTTGCCTCCTAAGCTCAAAAGTGCTGTTTTAAACCTCGATCCGGAGATAGATATTTTGCGGGTGGGTGATTCAAATGCGCCGCCATTATGCACCTTAGATCCAGAGATTCTAATTTATTTGGAATCATCGAAACGACTATTAGTGACGGATAATCGCAAAAGTATTAGCGGACATTTGGAGTAACATTGGGCCGCAGGGGGACAATGTTGGGGATTAGTTTAGGTGCGTCCAAGTGGAAGTATCCGCAGATGGGCAGAAACAATTCATTTTATTTTGGAAACTACTGAAGCTGAAGAATGGCTCGATAAGTTAGATTGGATTCCATATTAGAGAATGATGTGGAAAAAGTACGCGCGTGCGTAGGCTTTAAGTCGGGGAGTTTTTCCATTCCTTGATCTAATGTCTATCTTGTCTTCTCGTCAAGGGGGTTGAGCAATTACTATTTTACTACAGGACTAGATAGGGTTTGCTGAATAATTGATCGCAGACCACTAGCAGGAGCGATCGATATATTCAAGGTGAGTTAAATATAAGTT
>NZ_JAUBTF010000095.1:0-15892 GCF_036702355.1 Microcoleus sp. D3_18_C4 | reverse complement strand
AACCTTTTAAGTGGACATACAAGGGTAAAGTCTTGGCTGTTTAATAGTCTGTGTATTTACGCCGAGCTGTACTAGCAATCAACTTGCTTTGTATTATACAGAACCTTTTTTGGCTTTGGCTTTGAAATATTCCGATTACCAGCCAATTAAATAAAAATTGAAATTTTACTCATTTATGCTTAAATAAAGGCGCCTCAAACTGTCTTAATTATTGCCATAAATCTCTTCTGTTTAAAATCTTATAAATTCCAAAAACTACGCCAGAAAGGTTTTGTGGCGCTGCTGAATCAAAGTATTATTTTGCCTATACGTAATTAGGGCTGACTGAATAAAAACAGAAGGCAGACCAGATAAGGGTTTCAATCTTTTTGGGCTCGAACAAGTACAAGTTATAAGATAAGCGAGGTTCAAAACCCTTGGACTTTCACAGGGAAGTCTCTGGGTAAATTTGGGAATTAGGCAACGAACCTACTATTTTTCAAGCTGTCTAGTCTCGTTTATCCACTCTGTACACTTTTTTAGCAAGCCCTAATTATAAGAGTGCTTACCCGTCACGTCAGCGGTGGGCAACTACGGGGTGATTGCCCCTACAAATTTAATACCCAAATTCAGCCACGCCAACCAAAATTTTCCTCCTTGTTGATAGATGGATTAGCCCTCGGGAAATGAGCCGCGTTCGCGGCTAACTCTCAGCCAATTCAAATCCCTTCAAAAATATGGATTTAACTCTCACCTTACAACATTTGTCTGGGATTGCTGTTCCAGAAGCTCAAAAATTAGCAAAACTAGGTCTTCGCACCATTGCAGACCTACTCTACTATTTTCCTAGAGAACATCTCGCCTTCAAACGCACTCGGATTGCTGAGACAAAAACAGGAGATTGCGTAACAATTGCAGGCAAAATTATCAACCACAGTATCTTCGACTGCCGTACTAAACCAGAACTTACATTACAAAAATGGATTGTCTGCGACCAAACCGGCAGAATAGTTTGCACTCAATTTTACAACCACAGCTATTACCAATCGCAACTATGGCGTTCCCACCAAGCCGAACTTTACAAACAAGGTGCTATTGTATTAGTGACAGGAAAAGTCAAACAAGATAGCTATGGTAAAACCATCAGCAACCCAACAGTTAAAGTTGTTAGCTTTGAAGATGCTAAAGCCAGCACGACCTCTATTGTACCAGTTTACCGCTTAACTAAAGGCATAACTAACGAGCTAGTCCGGCATTGTATTCGTACAGCACTTGACTGTGTTGGTTTTATTGAAGACCCGCTGCCACAACGACTTCGCAAACGTTTTGGGTTAATAGCTCTCCAAAAAGCTATCGCACATATTCACTGTCCCCCAGACAGCAATACCCTCGAATCTGCCCGCCACCGCTTAGTGTTCGATGAATTTTTCTACTTGCAATTAAGGCTATTGCAGCACCGATATACCTTGCAACAACAGCCAGGATACTCCCTAAACTCAACAGGAAAACAGCTCAGAAAACTTTACAAGAATTTACCTTTTACCCTAACCAAAGCACAGCAAAGAGTCATTGCCGAAATTCTGTCAGACATGAGCAAACCAACTCCGATGAATCGCTTAGTACAAGGAGATGTCGGTGCCGGCAAAACAGTAGTAGCAGCAGTCGCCATCCTTGCAGCAATTCAATCCGGTTATCAAACAGCACTAATGGCACCGACTGAAGTGTTAGCCTCCCAACACTACCGCAAACTCAGTGAATGGTTTGAGCCGCTGGGATTGTCTGTAACGCTGTTAACAGGCTCCACAACAGCTAAGATTCGTCAAGAAATTGCCAAAGGATTAAACTTGGGGCTTCTTCCCTTGCTAATCGGTACTCACGCACTGATTCAAAATACTGTAAGCTTTAAGAAACTGGGTTTTGTGGCGATCGACGAACAGCATCGATTTGGAGTTCAACAGCGGCTCAAGTTGCAGCAAAAAGGCATTAGCCCTCACATTCTGACAATGACCGCCACACCCATCCCTAGAACTTTAGCCCTGACACTGCACGGCGATTTAGACATCAGCCTGCTGGACGAACTGCCACCGGGGAGAGAGCCAATTCAAACTCAGCTATTTACGAGTAGAACTCGCCACAAAGCTCACGAAATAATTCGACAACAAATCCAACTGGGCTATCAAGCCTACATCATTCTGCCACTTGTCGAAGAATCTGAACGGCTTGACCTCAAAGCCGCCATTGAGGAGCATCGGTACTTGAGGGAAAATATTTTCCGCAATGTCAATATCGGGCTGCTACACGGTCGCATGAATTCCGCCGAGAAAGAAACAGAAATCGCCAACTTTATTGCCCATAAAACTCAAATTCTCGTCTCTACGACGGTTGTTGAAGTCGGAGTTGATGTCCCCAATGCCACAGTCATGTTAATCGAACACGCGGAACGATTTGGCTTGTCACAATTGCACCAACTCAGAGGCAGGGTAGGACGGAGCACGGCACAATCTTACTGCTTGTTGGTAAGCGATTCCAAATCAAATAATTCTAGAGAGCGGCTCAAGATAATGGAAACTTCGCAAGACGGCTTCTTTCTAGCAGAAATGGATTTGAGATTGCGAGGGCCAGGTCAGGTATTAGGAACCCAGCAGGCGGGACTGCCAGAATTTGCCAAGGCTGATTTAATCAACGACCAGGCCATACTAGAGCAAGCTAGGAAAGCAGCACAGTTGGTAGTCGCAAAAGACCCCACTCTGGAAAGGTGGCCCGAACTTTCACAAGAATTGTTCCGGCGACAGCAGGTTAACAAACTCGATGCAGAAGCAGCACTTAACTAATAACCTGTTGTGCATCTAGATTAGACTTGAATTGCCTAAATCTTTGATTAATAGGTTAACCGCAGATTCAAGACAGCTCAACGCAAATAAACGCAGATAATTTCCTGATTGAAGAGCGAATAAATGCAATGCAACTCTATTGTCTATGGTGCAATACGCTTGGGTTAACGCTCTCTAACGAATTCTATCTCTGTTACGATTTTATGGCAATATATGCATCTTTTAAAAGTCAGATTGTTCTTAACCCAAGCATATTGGTCTATGGTGTTCGAGGGAGAGAGGATTTGACAATTTTTGAAGGTCATTGAGCTCTACAATTTAAATGCAGTACAACTTACTAATTGCATAAATAGTTGCAACTGAGTGTTGAGTTTTATGATTCTACTCAACACGCAGTTGCTTGTGCATAAGTTCTGTAGCTACTGCTTTTGCCAGCGAGCATCTACCCCTCGCCCCCGACATTGCAAACGCCCAGCATCTCTCTCCCGGCGCAATAAACGGCGAATTAAATCAATGCCCACTGTCGGACACCTTTCCTGCAACCCTCTAATTGAACTGCGGGTATCCCTTTTTTCCTGGTTTCTTGGCGAAAGCAATTAGCCCAAAAACGTTGGATAGCAAAAATGGCACGTTCGGCAGAAGCCTGACGTGCCATCGAATTAAGCTTACCTGCCCATTCAAACTCTTTTGCCATAATGGCGCATTGTTTGTACAGGTCAACTAACTTAACCCCTTGATTCTCTGTCCAATACCTAAGAGTTTTATTTCGGACAAATTGAGCCGTCCTAATCATCTCGTCAATGACTCGGTATTGCTTCCCTTTGGCTTTCAACTTAAACTCTAATGTTATCATTCAAATATCTTACCGTATTACGAAACACTATGTTTACAAAATGCGTATGTTTAATCATTCTTTACACTTTATAGAAACTAAAGCCGTCCTAGAAGGACGGGGCTTTAAACCCAATTTTTCTGATAAAATAAACCCTGTACTAAAAGGAATGTGGGTATAATTGGTGTGAATTGTAGTTAGCACGTCCCGATAACCCGCAATTTCTTGTTCTGAACGATCGCGCGGCGTTGTTTTTTCAGTTACTAATTTCTTAATCCGTTCTAGCGGCACAGTAATGCCTTCAATGCGGTTAGAAGATTCGGTACTCTGAATTACCGCAGCTTGGCGCAAAGTGCCTAAAACTTGTGGGGCTTGTTGTTGGAATAACTCCTGCTTTCCCTTGTACTCTCCAAGCAAACGAATTGTTTGCAGAAGTCTTTGGTTGAGCTGTTGACTTTCAATGAACCCCTCTTCAAATGACAGCATCTCTATTTTATCTCCTTTGTATTAATTATAAACATTTATTGCAGTCAATAAGTCGGATATTGCGTGCGCTCGCATCAAAACTTTGAAACCCGATTGCAAGCAGAACCGACGCCAAATCCAGATAAATAAGTAAGGCGATAGTTGCTTTTAGCCATAGCCCTTGCCTCTCTTGTTGTCCAAGGTTTGACGCTTAGCAAATCGGGCTCAGTTTCCAGTTGCTTTAAATAAGAGCGATCGCCCGTTACAAAGGCGATCGCAATCGCCAAGAACTTGCAACAGCTCAAAGGAGCCTGAACCACCTGCTTTTCAGTAAACCTAACCACAATCCAATTCCACTCTAAGAATAATTGATTGCGGCGCATATCCCTGTCAGCATCGCAGCAGTGAGTGGGCTTCTTAGATTTGCCAGCATAAGGTTCATCAATCTCGACATCAATTCCGAGTCCAGATGGAGTGTGAATTACAGTAAAATCTGCTGAATAGCTCCTCTGAGATGACGGAATTTTAAACTCTGCTGCTTGGACAACTTCCTCGAAATATTGCTGCAAATATTGTAAAAAGCGTTGTTCACTCACTCCTTGCCGAGCTTGAGATGTGCCCTTAGAACTAACCCGAAGTGACATCAAATCCTTGAGCGCTCGATTTCTGGAATCCAACTCAAGTTTTGCGATTTTTAAACCTGTCTGCAACCCTTCTTTTTCCACCTTAAAATTAGAAAATTCTTGCTGTTTATTCGAGGATAAATGTTGATGAAATAATATATTTTGTTGCTTGTACTCAAGAATTTGCTGTTTATACCTGGATAGCAGTTTTTGACGGCAACCAAACACATAACTATAAGCAGCCGCAATTAAACATGAATAAGCAGCTACTACCAACAGCATTTCCCACCACAGCCAACCCCAAGAAATAGCTAATAGCGGAAGTGCGATCGCACCATAGAGCCAAAACACCCAAATTAACCACAGCAACTTGACAGGTAACACCACAGGTGGTTGAGGCGGAGTCAGCAAAACAACAGGTTGCTCGAATTGTTGAGTTTCTTGAAGTTGGGATGAGGTGGCACAACTAGAAGTTGCCTCTGGCAAAGGATATTGATGGCAGAATTGCATTACCACTTTTGGGTAAAAAACTATAGGATAATTCATAACTTTAAATACTCCTTTTTTTAAGAGCGCGGTCGCGCTATTTTTAAGAAAGTTTTTTGAATTGTATGCAAAAAATCACCCAGTCAAACTCACAAAATTTAACTCATTCTCAACCAGTTAGCAAAATTCAAAAGGACAAACAAATCTCTCTTAAATCCGACCCGGAAACAATGGCTGCGCTTACTCAACTCGAAGAACGCCGCGATTATTATCACACCTGCATCAACGGAGGATACTAAGCATGAATTTAGCCACAGCGACGCTTGCTCAAAGTTCAATAACTGCGGCTCAAGTTTGGCATCAACTAGAATCTGCAGAAAGCTCAGAAGAAATCGACCAACTGCTGCAATCCCTTTGGCAAACCCAAGAAACCCAGGAACTCGCTGTTGATGCCCATGCCGACTTAGCCGACCAAATTGATGCCGAAATTGCAGGAATTACAGCGCGAATGCAGTATTTGATAGAACTGCATTCAAGAGCTCTCAACAAACTCCAGGGGTGGAGAGAGCGCTTAGACAAAACCGTTCTCTACTTCAACGAGTGCGGCGTGTTAACTTCCGAAGTTATTGGCAAACACCGCCGCATTACTGTCAAGGAAAATCCGCCTACCTGTGAAGTTTTGATTGACCCATCTCAACTGCCAGAACCCTATCGCCGAGTCGAAACAAAAATCGTAATTTCTGCCGACAAAAAGGCGATTTCAGACGCTTGGAAACAAGGAATGCCTGTAGATGGCACTAGGGTTTTTCGCAAGCGCAAAGTGGTTTACAGCTTGCTTCCCGGTAACAATTTGCACTCTCTTCAAGCCAACCAGACGCTTGAGAGTCGTTCTTCGGATAAAACGCCGTCCAAAAAACGGCGTTAGCCATCTCTTCAGGTGTCAGGAAGGCCTTGATTTGACACCTGAATTATTAGACATATCCGAATTAGACCCCTCCGAATTATACCATTTATGAAAAGTCATGCAACAGTAGCAACAGTAGGTTGATTTCGTGAAATAAACCCAACGATGCAAATTGTAGCAAGACTTTTTAGAAATGGTATTACAATGTGACACGTTTGTTTTGTAAGAGCGAAGACTTAATTTCGGTCGGTATCTCTTATAAATCAATCCAGTATTGAGGGTTCTCCACTTGTTCTTCGGTGACGTTGAACAACGTTGATGCTCTACCTTTAATAACCCCGTCAGCATCAAAACTCAAACCGCCAAACTGCTGACTGTTTTCACCTTCTCCAAAAGCAACGCGAGCAAGTGCATCGCTATCGCTATCAGAGAAATAATCCCGTTGGCTTTCCATAGCCGTAGTTGTGCGAACTACTTTCACTTTTTTTCTCCACATTGGGATTGTCATTCTGATTGTAACACGCTACTTATTTCTTCTAAACCCTCCAATTGGAGGGGGAGAATATCACTCAGTAGCAGGAATTTGTGAAGTAACAACCTTGTCAAAATCGGGACTATTACTGTGCGTAAGTCCTAAAAATGTAAAAACTAGGATTCAGGAGCTAATCAATGAGCAGAAGAAAACTTACCCCAGAATATCGCTCCACAGAATGGGTAGCTGGGGAAGGACTAAAAATCCCAGTCTTTGATATGTCCTTGGCTGACGGTAGAGCAAAAGGGCGGTACCAAGCTGAATCAGAAGTGCTGCGTAACTCCCTGCTTGAACTGCTTTTTGAACCTGAAGAATTAGCATCCCTAACCATCGTTAAACCAGACCCAAATGATAGCAGCTTCGACCCTCTGAAAAACATCGATTTCGGAGATGGTATTACCAGACGAGTTGCTTTCAGCTCCGGCAAAAATGTGTACTTTGCAGACATTGAACTCTCAACCAAACTGTTGAGCTTATTCAAAACTCAACCCGACCACGCCTGTCGCTATGGCTCACTGCTAGTTAGCAGTTGCAACCAAGGAGCCAAATTGTTAGATAGCTCCCTTGACGGCGAAACCTTGCGACTCAAAATTGTTGATTCTCAAAGCGATGACCAAAGTGAAAAAGCGAAAGCTCATAAGTGGCAAACCGGAGACTGTCACGGTAAAATTTCACCGGCACTAGCCCAACAATTAGGAGGGAATTACAACCGACCTTTTCAATTCAGATTTGCCTGGATGCAGGAATGGGGACAAGAAGACTGCCACACTCCAGAAATTAGCTTTCTTGCCAAAGGAACGCTGTTGCCTGATGCTAATTTAACCTCCGACTTGGGTTATGATATCATTATGGATCGCTCCTCTATCAAAGGAGTTGCTAAAGAGCAATTAGCTGAACTTATCCCCTGTGGCGACTACGAATTTCCCAAAGCTATACTGGGAAACCGAGGCAACGCCAAAGTAACTGAATACGAAAATTCCTGGCAATTTTCGATTTGGTATTCCGAAGCAGCTATTGGGGCTGACATAGCCACACCGACCAAAATTGAAGCCCAAAAGCTAGCTGACTTGCAAAATAACCGGCTGCAACTTGCCAAATACTTAGTGGAGCAGCACGACAAAAAAGCTGCTTTTCAATCTAGCCTTCACGAAGACAGCAGCGGATTAGAAGACGAAACAGATGAAAAAGCCCAACGCAACGAATCCCGGCTAATTTCAATTTTGAGGAACGACAAACTCGGTCAACTCCTCGACTTTCCCAAAGTCGTCGATTTCATGCAAGAACAACTGGCTAAAAAGTGGAAAGACTTAGCAATTAAGGGAGCAATTCATCATGGTTCAGCAATGGCTCAACCTTGTGAAAACCTCCAACCCGGTACAATTGTGGCCCCCCACTTGCGACACGGCACAGAAGTCATCGTTACCCGATACCCAATTGTCAGTAAAGATAACATCCGCCGCTACACAGTAGACAACAAAAGCCATCGCGCATTAACGAAATACAAAGGGTGCGTTTTCATTCACCCAGACCAAGCCATGCAGCATCACCAATGCGATTTTGATGGCGATCAATTAGTGATTACGCCTGCTTCCCGAATGCCGAATATCGCCTCTGAAACCAGGCACGCTAATCAAGAGAATGAGTACGATGCAGTTGAGAAGCGAGAGAAAGTTGACTACACTAAAGCTACCGATAGTGATGGCGATCGCAAGTATACCAAATTGCGGCAAATTGCCGTAGCGATCGCCCAAAATAAAATCGGCTGGGTGGCTACCTTAATCGGGAGAGTGCAATCGTCAGCAGCAGAACCGGGACAGCCAGAAAGTTTATTCAATCAACAGAAGCGGCAGCTTCTTGGAAAGCTGTTTGATGCCCTGCAAATTGAAGTGGACAGTCCCAAAAGTGCTACTCGTACAGAAGACCACCACCCCACCTTGTTGTCCAAGGCTAAGCAGTGGTCAGAACAGCACCCAAGCTACCTATTTGACTACAAAGACGACCCCAGGCTTTACAAAACGGTGCCATTACCTATAGGAGACGGCACCGCTATCAATTGCATTGCTAGGGAGGCTGTTAACCCAGAGTGGGAACCGACTCGTCTAAAAAGCCGCCACCGCGACGAATTTCGTTACCTGTTTGAGTCTCCTTCTGATTTAGATGAACGAGAAAAATGGGAGAAATATTATGTCAGGTGGGCGCAAGATATTAAGGAACGCTATCGAGAAAGGATGGGTGAAATTCACTTGGAGTGCGGCGGCGATTCTAAGGCAATTAAAGAAGCCGTCAGCAAGTTATACGAGAGCTTAAGAGCCGATGTAACTGAAGCTTGGACTGACCCTGAAGAACGGTTTTTAGCTGCTAGTGCTATGTGGCACGTCGAAACCGCAAATCCCAACTTAGAAGTTCCTCGCAAAGCTTGTAAGGAACTTTCTCGCCAACTGCTGATTGAATTCAACCTTGAACCTGAGTACGAGCGACTGCACGAAGCAATGCCAAAAGACACTTACGTTCTGAGCGTCCCTTTCGAGGAATTTGAACGGGACGGCAGCAATAAAACTGTCATGGATAAGAAGCGACAGCCAGTTGGCAAAGACTTAGCTGGACATTGGAAAGAATTGTTAGACAGCAAAGGCATTAAATATGAAGCAACTTTGCATCCGAGCCTGCCAATGGTCAATTTTGCCTTAATTGAACCCAGCGACCAACTGGTGGGAATTCTTGAGAAGAAGTTTTGCGAAAATGTCAACGACATCGACAGTTTAGACTTAACCTACCGCGATGGTCTTGGTCGCACCAAAGATGTCAGTTCACGCATTGTAGCTCCTGCTGATTATACTTGGCTTGAGTCCCAAAACCAAACACCTAAAGCAGCATTGGTTCTCAATTTGTTTACAGATGAAATTTGCCAGCAATTGCAAACCTTTCAGTTTGACAGAGCTGAACTGATTGGGCAGAAGTACAATGACTTGAAAGATGTTGACTTTAGCAGTCCCAAATGGAGGCAGAAAACATTGACTTTTGAGGTGGGTTCTGTTAGCGGTAGCGGTTCGAGGCGCGACGGCAGCCCTATTGTCCTCCTTGACGGACAAGAATTAGCTATGTTCTCTGCTAATTCACCTAAATTGCCGATCGGCACTACCTTTGAGGCCACTATTGAACCCTCACCAAAAGGCAGCGCTCTGATTTTAAATATCAACCCTAGCTCTGTGCAACTAATTGAATCAGTTGAGGAACTTTCAGAAGTCCCGCCAACTCCTTGTCAAGAGCGATCGCTATCCGTATCGCCAACCCCTTGTCAAAAGCGAGCGCTATCTGTATCGCCAACCCCTACCCAAAACAAACCGCCATCTCAACCCGAAGGCATTGCTGCCAGCCCCACCCACCTCTCACAATTGCTGAAAGATGCGATTTCTGAAGCATATAACCAAACTGGAGAAACTAAAATCCCTGTGGGAAACTGGACAGCTTTTATTAGCCAATCTCGCAATAATGTTAGGTGTTTAGTCAGAGATGAAGCTGATAATCCGGTCTTGGCTGCTGACTTGAAAACAGGTCAAATCATTAAGAAGCTTTCTGAAAAAAGCAGCTCTCAGTTTATCAAATACCTCAGAGAGGTTGATGCTGAATTAGCTTCTACATCTTCACCAAAAAGAGATGCAGATACACAACTTTAACATCAACTACCGCACAGCTAAGAGCGGGTAGGTGTGAACACCAGGAAAGCTCGTTGACCGAACAGTTAGTTTTTTAGTGAGTTTCAAACAGGGGATAAGCTGTCGCGCCTTTAAATTGTATACTTCAATCTTTGTGGGAAAAGCGTCAAAGTTTCTCCCCCTCTCCCCCTCTCTTTCTCCCCCTCCCCAACCAACAGATATTTTAGATGCGTAGCAGCTTAATTATTAGTGGGCGACGATTCCCCCTCCGATTGGAGGGGGTCACTTTAACTCCCCAAAACCGCACTTTAGAGTGAAGTCACTAGCCACACTGCTCGAATTTCATGGGAAATATCCACTCACGCCGCCACCAAGATTATGGCTACAAAAACAGCATACCGAAGCCGAAGCCAGGGAAACTACATCACCCCTAACACAGCCGAGGGCAAGAAAATCCTCAACTACCTAAGAAATCGCTGCGAGAAAGCTTTAGATTACTGCCTGGAAAACGGACTCACCAGCGTAGAAGATTTTGCCGATGCAATTGAAGAACTAACGGAAGCAGACGGCAAACCTGGCATTAGCGTGGAGGTCAAGCATAACGGACTCGTCCTCAGTTTGAGCGATCGACCTGAGTACGGCTCTACCACAGGAAAGTACATGATGGAGCACTTGGGAGAGCCGGACGACAACCGATTTACTAAAACAGGAATTGAAGCATTACTCGATTCGCCTCGAACTAAAACAAGGTCTAAGAAAGACGATTTACTAGATGAATTGGATGATGAGCAACCCTCCCCCAAGTCTAAATCTAAAGCTGCAACTAAGTCTAAAAAAGACGATTTAATAGATGAATTAGAGGATGAGGAACCCTCGCGTCGATCTAAATTTCCAACGGCCAACAAGTCTAAAAAAGACGATTTACTAGATGACTTAGAAGATGATGAACCATCGCACAAATCGAAATCTAAAGCCAATATCAAATCCAAAAAAGATGAAATAGAAAATTCGGATGACGACGAGCCATCACCCAACTCTCAAACCAAAAGAAGATCCCGAAAAGATGACGTAGAGGAGTTGGAGTCGGAAGAACCCCTGGTTAAATCTAAAGCCTTAACCCGCTCTCCGAGAGATGAACTAAGTGAACTAGATGAGTTTGAAGTCAAAGAACCTCAACCTAAAGCTAAGCCTCAAACTAAAAGCCACCTTCAAAACTCTGAGCGAGAAGATTTGGAAGACGAAGAATTATCAGCTAAATCCCAAGCCAAAAGAAAACTTCAGACAGATGAAGCGGTAGAAGTTGCTGAATCCTTAGCACGCACACCTTCAAAAACCCGAACGAGCCAACAGCGACCTCAAGGCAAAAAATCAAACGACCAGAACATCGATAGTATCCTCGATGCTGCTGTACAAGTTAGTGGTAGAACAGCCATTTCTGGAAGTGAGGTAGAAGGTACAACTGTCAGCGGCCTGAGCACTCAAGTTGCGGTTCTCGCTACTCTGATGGGGAAAAAAGCAGCTTCTCAAATTATAGAAGCTGCTCTTGGGGCTGGAAAAGAGCGCCAAGTTGCCGGTATTGTCAAAAGGCTCCAAGCTCAAAGCCAGCGAGCTGACTCGCTGTCGCAGCGGGTTACCAACTTGGTTGAAGCGGATTCAGTTGCAGATGCAATGGTCGAATCCGAAGCTTTACCAATAGCTGAACCGGAGCCAGAACCGGAACATAACATCTTACCTGAACCGGATGCCGAATTTGTCTCAACACCCGGTATGCTCTTAGCTAAAGCGGTTAGCAAAGTCCACGGAAAAGTTGATAAAATTTCCGGTCGTGTGAGAGACAACAATTCTGAAAAAACGGCTTCTATTAAGATTGACACAGAGGCGAGTTTTGAAGAACAGCTCGTACAAATAAATGAAGCACTCAACCGACTTGAAAAGCGACTCGATACCCTAGAAAAGCGAATAGAAGCTTTAGAAAACAAACTTTCTCTTCAAAGCGAGACAGGCGTTCAAGCTGCGGATGCAAAAGTAGAACCGCCCGACAGCTCGACTCCATCCCTCAGCGACCAATTCGTACAAAACGCAACAGAAATAGGTGAAAAAATTTCATTAGAATCAACAATCCCAGCTAGCAGCAGCGCTAGCGCTACTGCTAAAAAAATCACTGTGACAGCCCAAAATCTTACTCAGGACGCCCAACTTGCAGCAACACTGGCGAAAATTTACAACCTAGCTGAAGAAGAAGCAAATGCGGAAGGCATTGCATTAGAAGACGGGGTTGATTTTGGACAAGCAAAACTTTATGTAACAAATTTTGACTCCTCTACCGCTGTCAGCTTAAAAACTAAGGAAGGCGAGGAACTGTTTTCAGCAGTACAGGATAAAACTGGAGAATGGGAAGTTACAAACGACTTCCTGAAACCTGAAGAAAAAGAAGAACTCGACCGCTTAAAGATTTTTCAACAAGCTGTCAACCAAGAGCGGCTAGCTGAAATGGTAAAGAGAAGCAATCAAGATGAAGTCAGCTTTACCGATTCCCAAGGCTCGCGCCTCGACTTTGAAGTCGAATTCAGCGATAAATCCAAGTCGAAGGGTACTATCAAAGGCTTTAACTCTCACAGCGAGATAGTTTTTGAGGCCAGCCTCCAAAAAGGTAATGTTGAGGTTCTTCTGTGCGACATTCCACCCGAAGAAGTAGAAAATCTCCTCTCCCAACAACAACTCGCTCAAAACCATAACTCCAACAAGCAGGAAGCTAGAAAAACTGAAGCCGAGATGGAGATTTGAAATAACTTTTTTCACTTGCACCCTCCATTTGGAGGGGGTCACTCTCACTGTATAAAATCACCTTTTTTGGCGATTTTGCAGGGATTAGATGCAACTTAAATTAGCATTAAAGCACTGAATTAATCGAGATAGTGACATGGCTACTTACTTAGACCAAACAAGAAATGAACGAAACCGCAACTCATTATCACGCTGGTTAAAACAACAGAAAATAAAACTGGGCGACCTTCCATTCCTCGGCATTTGCCTAGCCTCGCTCATCTACTTCAGCATTCACGACCCGCTCTTAATTGCGACTTTAGGCTGCTCCAGCATTGTGTTTTTGAGTTTATGGCATCTCACTAGAGCTATTCCCATTGTAGAGCGATACATAGGCTGCAAAATTCGCTTTTGGCACATTGCCACTGCCATTATCACCTCTACTGCGCTTTGCTCCGTACTCGATTCCCCAGCCAACGCCCTCTTCCTCTCCGGCTTAGAAGAATTTATGCAAGAACTCGCAGAAGGAGCCTCTTCAGCAGGAGGCGAAGCTATTGATACCGAAGTCATCGAACTGATTTTCAACTTAATTCGCGGAGCATTTCTTTTGTTAGTAGCAGCCGCTTCTCTTTTCGCCTACAACCAAGCACAACAAGGTAATGACTGGAGACCAATTGTTACCCAAGTTGCCTTAGCCTTTGCCATTGTAATTGCCGTTGACGTAATAACTTTTCTGTTCGTTGGCAATGGCGGAGGTGGAGGAGCTTAGGGAAGAATGGGAAGGGGAATGGGAAGGGGAATGGGAAGAATAAATTTTCTAGTTTTGAGTTAAACCTTCTTCTCTTACTTATCAAAAATCATCTCGCTTGCCTTGAGAAGAACGTGATTTTACTCAACTTGTTCCACCCTTCCTATTCTTTTAATTAGGAACACTGAATACTAGATGTTACTAGCTAACAATCCCCTCTATTTTTTCCCTTGCCCTCCCTTCCCAACACAAATTAGTAGCGATTGAAACTAATAACAACCTGGCTTTCCCTTCCCTTCGCCTTCGCCTTCCCCCTCCCCCTATTACCATGCTTAAAGACCCAGATAAAGACTTTATTTCCGTCAATAAAATTCTCGGCAAACAAGCCAGCATCGGCATCATTCCAGCGGAACAGCTAATTCCCTGGATGCTAATCACTGTAATTTCCTACATCCTCACCAACGGCTTATTCAGCTTAGGAATGCCTTGGTTTTTCACCACTACTTTCTGGCTAATTGTAAGCTGGTGGCTCCTGACAGGTAACAAACCTCACCTTTTTGTAGACAGGTTTAGACCTCCGCCGGGGAATGAGTGGTACAACGGTAATCTTTTATACCTTTCTCCCGTTCCCCAACACCGACCAAACCCGATTCGCCACCGAATCAGCGATTCACAAGTCCGAGTCAAACTTAAACCCAAACTTGCTCCCAATCAACAAGGAGGTAACAGCCGACTTATGCCCTTCCAAAACTACCAAAACCTCCTGTGTTTAGTCACTATCAAAAAGGATGGTCGAGAAGTTTCTGGTTACTTACTGAATGAAGGCAGTCAATACCAAATTGTATTCGGATTCGAGACGGCTGGCTTTCACAACATCCTGTACCGCCATGAAGTAAACAATGCAGCCGCCGCCTTAGAAGAAGGACTAAAAGACATTCCCCCAGGCGAAAAAATGACCTTTCATACCGGCTGCTACAGCAGCGATTGCCTTCGCCAGCAACAGTTAACTGAATTGGCTGACAACTGTCACCTCAAACCCATTTCTGTACTCGTTCGTAACGAACAGAAACGCATTCAAGAACTCAATTTAGCAGGCACCAGACAACTGTGGAACCAAACTATTTTCTGCACTTGGACATTCAACGCTCAATCTGGCTCCAAATCCAACGACCCTCTGAGTAAATTCATCAATGGAATTATCAACACAGCCAACAGCATTGCTGCACAATTTACAGGCAACCAGCGCATCTACTCTGAACGCTTTTACAAACAACTGCTGCTCGACGCTTTCGAGCAAGGCTATATCCGGTGGGAACTCTTGCTAAACACCAAAATTGGACTGGAAATTCAACCCATGAATGCCCAAGCATTGTGGGGATGGCTGTGGCAAAAATTCAACAGCGGACCCGTACCCCTTATCCCCCAACTTCTCACCTTAAAAGAAACCGCGTCGGACTACAAACTAACCGAAACCATCAACAGTCACAAACACGCCTGCACCATTTTAATTGAAGGTATGAGCGGCCGTTCGAGCTGCCCGGAACACAGAAAAGCTAGCTCACGCATTTTGCTCCCCGGCAGAAACGCAGAATGCGGCGTGCTAACAATGGAAGAGGGCCCCGGCGGCTGGCTCAATACTAGAGAGCAACTGCAATGGCTCTGGAAAATTATGAGCAACAGCTATGTCCGCGATACTGAAGCCGTTGTCGAAATTAGCGCCGCTCCCAACTTTATTATTCAAGACAACTTAGCAAGGCAAGCTAAACAATCAAAAAGTGCCAAAAAACGCGCTTTAGAAAAAGGTCAAGGTCGCGATGTAGGAGCAGAAGTCAAACAGGAAGAATCCTTTGAAGCCCAGAAAAAAATGTACAAAGGTGCAAGAGCAATTCACGCTGCTGTCACCTTCTTAGTCTACCGACCAACGCCGGAGCAACTAACACACGCTTGCCAAATGCTCTCCCACAGCTTCGGCTCTGCCAAGGTATTAAGAGAGCGCAACATTGCTTGGCAACTGTGGCTAGAAACTTTGCCCATTACTGTAAGCTGGCTGTTGCACAGCAGTTCGCTAATTAACGA
>NZ_JAUBTF010000094.1:0-16593 GCF_036702355.1 Microcoleus sp. D3_18_C4 | reverse complement strand
GATCGCCCAAATGACGACTCAGCAGCAGTATGCGAACAGGAAGTGGTGCTGTTAACGGTTGTCGGTTCGCCCAAAGGCGTCAGGGAAACCATACTCACTTTGTACCGACTGGGATTTGCAGAAGTGGGCGATTGGAGTCCCGTACAGCGTGCCGCTAATCCGAAGCAGGTGATGAGCGTGCTGATCCGTCGTTCGCGATCGGCTGACAGTACATCGCCGAGAAAATCTGGGCGGTAAGCCGCAAGGTTAAATAGCTAAATTCGAGGGCGGGCTTTTAACACTCTGTCCCTGAGTCCGGCAGTCCGGCAGGGTTTGAAACCCCTGCCTCAAAGCAAAAGTCCTCTGAAGAGGACTGAAGAATTCATTAGTCCTCTTTAGAGGACTTTTGCTATTAGCCAGGGAATTCCTTCCCTGGCGGGCTGTCGGTTTAAGGCAGGGAATGAATGCCGCGTCTTTACTCATTTCGATCGAGCTAACTGCTGACAGTATCCTCACCCAAATTATCGATAAATTCTTGCAGCCAATCGCGGCTATTGCGAGTCCAATCGCGATTAGGAGCAATGGCTAAAGAGCGATCGAACATTTCCAGCGCCTCTTGCCAATTCTTGAGTGCTTCCTGTCTCTCAAATAATTTTTCTTGCAAATCACCCAGACATCGCAGCGCATTTCCTTTGTTGGTGAGAGCAGCGATATAATCCGGTGCAATAAGTAAAACAGAATTCAAGGCTGCGAGCGCCTCAAAGCAAGACTGTTTTGCCGCCTCAAATTCACTTAGCTGTGCTTGCAATTTACCCAGGCTTAACAGCGCCTTCCCTTTGTTGTTGAGAACACCGAGATCATCCGGTGCAATAAGTAAAACAGAATTCAAGGCAGCGATGGCCTCAAAGTAAGACTGTTTTGCCGCCTCAAATTCACTTAGCTTTGCTTGCAATTCACCCAGACTTTGCAGCGCATTCCCTTTGTTGTGGAGAGCAGCGATATCATCCGGTGCAATAAGTAAAGCAGAATTACAGGATGCGAGCGCTTCAAAGTAAGACTGTTTTGCCGCCTCAAATTCACTGAGCTTTGCTTGTAATTCACCCAGACTTCGCAGCGCATTCCCTTTGTTTTTGAGAGCAGCGATATCATCCGGTGCAATAAGTAAAGCAGAATTACAGGCTGCGAGCGCTTCAAAGTAAGACTGTTTTGCCGCCTCAAATTCACTTAGGATTGCTTGCAAATTACCCAGACGTAGTAGCGCAATCCCTTTGCTGTTGAGAGCACAGATAAAATCCGGTGCAATAAGTAAAGCAGAATTACAGGCTGCGATCGCCTCAAAGTAAGAAAGTTTTGCTGCCTCAAATTCACTGAGCTCTGCTTGCAATTTACCCAGACGTAGTAGCGCAATCCCTTTGCTGGCGAGAGCATTGATAAAATCCGGTGCAATAAGTAAACCAGAATTATAGGCTGCGAGCGCCTCAAAGTAAGACTGTTTTGCTGCCTCAAATTCACTTAGCTTTGCTTGCAATTTACCCAGACTTTGCAGCGCATTCCCTTTGTTGTTGAGAGCATTGATATCATCCGGTGCAATAAGTAAAGCAGAATTATAGGCTGCAACTGCCTCTAAATATTCTTGTTTTGCCTCTACATATCGAGCAAACTGAGCATAGTAATCTCCCTCCGATCGCGAAACTCTACCAAGCCAATAATCACTTTTAATCCACAACTCATCTCTAACTTCCAGCAGCGACTTGCATTCCCCATAGCGACTTTTTTCCAAAGCTTCATCAAACACCTCTTTCCATTCTTCTACACCTCGCTGCCAATCCAAGCGATTAGCATGAAAAATTGCCTCCGCCACATTCCCCACTTCTCGGTAATGCCGCTCTAAAATTTCATGAGCTTTGCGAGTTTTCGGATCGTCCCGATCGGCATCCAATCGTCGCAATAAATCGTGAATCCGATACCAGTTATCCCCCCGCTTCTGCGATTTCCACACAAAGGAAAAACCCGTCAACATCTCAAAATTTGCACTGCTTGCCTGGAAGTGGCAACCCGATCCCAATTTCACGTACAAATCTTCATCAAAAGCGCGGCTAGCACTCAGCGAATGCACGGCAGATCGCACTTCGCGATCGACATAACTGAGCAACCGATCTGTTAATTCCGCAGTCTTGTTTTCCAACTTCGGAATCCGCGCAAAATCCGACGACATCAACTCAATTCCCCGCTTTCTTTCTGCCAGCACCGCATCCGTGCACAAACCCAAATAAAACGGATGTACCTGCAAATTTTCCCAAGGATCGTCGGGATTGACGCTGGCATATTTAATCACAGCATCTGCCAAATCTGTCTTGTCAATCTTCACTTTGTGCAAGTAATCCCTCGCATCATCCGGCGACAAATGCCACACCAATTGTGCATCTATATAATCTTCAGGAATCGGAAACCTCGACGCATTCGGCCACCGCAATTGCGTCACCGGACACTCTCGCCCCGCCACAACAACTACAATCCCCAATTTGTAATCCAAGGCCCTCAACAACCGCCGAAACCACTCATCTTGATACCAAAAAGTTGCGCCTTGAGAATTGCGTTTTTCATCCCACATTTTCTCATGAGTATCGAACAGCATCACGAGGCGAGCGGGTTTATTTTTGCCAGCCATTGTCGCATTCAAATCCCCAGCGAACAATTTCGGCAAATAGTCGGTTAACTCAGTATCAATATCTAGACGGCGAATTTCCTCCGCCTTTTCATCGCTGACGCCCAAGCGATTTTGAATTAATTTCATCGCCCGCTTGATGCCGCCCAATTTATCTATCCCTTTGAGCACCGCCACCGCTTGCGCCACCACCGGAAAATCTGCAAAAGTTTCAATTATAGGTACCACCAATTCCGCCACATCATCGGGGAAAAGTTGGTTGAGAGTTGCCTGTGATTCGCCTTTGTTCAGCAAATACCAAAAGCAAGCAAAGTCATAATTGGGAAATTTAAATTTATATTTTTTAGTGCCTGCTGCAATATTGCGCCGCAGCATCAGCAAGCCGTAAAATCTATCTTGCGGTTTATCTTCTTTAATCGGTATCAATCCGAAATCGTGCCTGACTGCGGGGATGGGAGTGTAGGTTTTAGCTGCTGCATAGCGGACGAAATTAGCAACTTCGGCGGCTTGCGAGTCAGGGAGTTCGCGCCATTTTTGCCACACCTCCGGTGCAAATCTTTTGCAGCAGTGAAACTCCAAGTGTTTTAGCAGCAATGACTTGCCGTTGCCTCCATCCCCGAAAAAATACAAAATTTGTTCTGGAGGCGGGTCTTCGTTTAAATAAAAGGCAAATCGGTGGGTAAATTCGTATCTGTCGGTGAAGAGTTGGAGTTTGCGATCGTCCCCGATTGATTCGCTTTCAAAATCTTCGTCGTCAATTGGCATAAGTGTGCGGGTGAGGTGTTAATTTAATTATAAGCAAAAATTAGATTGAATCGGCGATTGAAATCGCTTCTTGTCAAACAAAGTCCGCCTTCGCGGACTAAGAGATAAAGGAAGTATTTAACCCGGATTTAGCATAAATCTTCAGTCTTCATAGCGAAGACTTTAACTTTGAGGCAGGGGTTTAAACTCCTGCCCGATCGCAACGATCGTCCGCTGAGAGTGGCCGAAAGTTTGACTATTAAGCGGTTTCAACCGCCGAAGAAACTGCAACAAATGGTGACAGAGAAATATAGCTGTGTTAGAACAGCTATCGATCGACCAGCCAAGCTATCTTAGAAAGGACGCTAGCGAAAGCACAGTCATGGCACCTCCCACTAATCCAAATCCGGCGGATTCATCTGCAAAACAGTCTCTAGAGGCTGGGCTAGCAGCTTTGAAACAGCAGGATTACCCCACCGCGATCGCCCTTTTAGAATCCGTTACCCAAACCGCAGCTAATCAACCGTCGGGAATCCGCGCGCAGATGGGGTTGGTGGCTGCGTACAAAGCAACGGGTAACGTGAAAGAGGCGATCGCCCTGTGCTCTTCCCTCGCCAAAAGTCCCAACTCTCAAGTCAAAAATTGGGCCGATCGCGCTTTAAAAGAATTAACCCCCCCTCGCCCCCCAAAACCACCGGAAAATAAACCAAAATCCGCAGAAACTCCCCCCCAAACAGGCTTTGTCGCCTTTGATGCTGCAACTAAATCGGCGAAAAAATCGATTGGGGGCGATCGACCTACCGTAGACAAAAAAACAGGATTTTTACCTTTAGAGCCGGTTGTAGAGCCAGAAAACGCTAAATCGCAACCGATTTCCCCGCCGCCTCCACCCCCCACACGCCAGACTTCTGAACCGGAAAACTCGACAGAAACCGCACCCGATACCGCAAAAATTAGCGGCGAAAATAGTTCCGGTTCCCCAACAGATATCCCCGGAGTCGCCAGCCCAGATACTTACCAACTCACTTGGCGCCAAGCAGGGCGCGTCGCGAAAAGCCCGCGCCCCCTCAAACCGCTGAAGTTGCTGGAGTTTCGGGTGCAAGCCGTTGCAAGTGCGATCGCCCTATTTTTCCTAGCCCGGTTTGTCCTGCAATTCCTGCTGACAAACACTAATTCTCTGTTGGTTCAGCTTTACATATTCACTAGACTGCCTATTTTCGCGCCGATTCAGCTTTTTTACCGCGATCCAACTCCGTTTGTTCAGATGGTTTTTGGATTGCTTTTGGCCTCGTCTCCCTGGCTGATAGACGCGCTGCTGAAACTGTTTTGCGGCATAGAAACTCTGCGCTGGTCAGTTTTATCCAAGCACAGCAAGGAAGCTAGTCGGGTACTGCGAAGTTTTTGTACCAAGCAAAATATGCCGGTGCCGGTGCTCAAACTCTTGCCGCTGAATGTTCCTGTAGCTTTCAGTTACGGCGGTTTGCCCCGTTTTGCTCGGATTGCTGTGAGCCGGGGGCTGTTGGAACAGTTGACGGATGATGAAATTGCCACTATTTTTGCGCGGGAGTTGGGGCACATTTCTCACTGGGATTTTGCGCCGATGTCGCTGGCGCTGCTGGTGATTCAGATTCCTTACTTGATTTATTGGCAGGTGGCGCACTGGCAAGAGCGGTTGTGTGATTTAATGACGATCGAGTTTTTGCGTTCTGCTGTCAAATTTGTGGCCGCTGCAATTTCTGCTACGAGTTACGGGATTTATAAGTTGTTCAGGTGGCCGATGTTGTGGCTGTCGCGCCGCAGAGTGTATTTTAGCGATCGCACTGCTGCGGAAATTACGGGCAATCCTAACGGTTTGACGCGGGCACTGGCTAAAATTGCTATCGGCATTGCTGCTAATATCGAGCAGCAAAAACAAACTAGCTTTTTCCTCGAAAGTTTCGATCTATTGTTACCTGTAGGCGTTGGACAAGCTGTAATCCTTGGTTCTGCTGCATTACACGCGCCGCTAGAACAGATTTTGCTGTGGGATGTCAGCAATCGGGAGCGCAATTGGTTGACGGTTAACCGCGCGCATCCTTTGCTGGGAGAGCGTTTGAAGCTGTTAGCCCTCTATGCTCAATTCTGGCAACTGGAGACAGAGTTAGATTTGGCAAACGCGGGAGTGCCAGAACAACCCAGGAAAGGAAAATTGTCTCTGTTTAAGTCAATACTCGAATTTAAAGATTCAAAACTATTTTTACAGGGTGCGCCGTTTTTTGGAATTCCGATGAGTTTGGCGATAGTCGGGGTGCTTTGGCTGATTGGCTGGATTTTTTCGAGGACGAGTTTTTGGCAGTTGGATTGGCTTTGGGGCGATCGATCGATTATTTGGGGCTGTTTGCCGATCGGATTTAGCATCGGTACTTTGATGCGGATCAATTATTTCTTCCCGGATATTATACCGCGAGAAACCGCTTCGCCGAGTTTGCCGGAAATTTTGTCAAATCCCGATAGTTTGCCGCTGGATGCTGAACCCGTGCGGCTGGAAGGGCAACTTTTGGGTCGATCGGGTATGAATAATTGGCTGGGACAAGATTTGATTTTGCAAACGGCGACGGGTTTGGTGAGGTTGCACCATGTTTCGAGGTTTGGCTACATTGGCTCTTTGTGGCCATTTTTGTTCAAAGAGACTACTCGCCCTAGCGATTTGATCGGAACATCTGTTGTGGCGACTGGTTGGCTGCGCCGGGGTGCTACTGTGGCGATCGACCTTGAAAGTCTCCGCACTCAAGGAGGGAGGGTTAGTGACAGCGGACATCCGATTTGGTCTGCGATTTTGGCTTTTGCTGCTGCTTTTTGGGGCGCATACATTATTATCCAGGGCCCAAGGTGAGGAAGAGTTGTCCGATTTTGGCGTGAATCGGTCTCAACGCGCAGCCAGGATTAGTTTTGAGTTAAACAGCGGAGGGGCGATCGGATTCTGGACTTGCTCCCTAGGCACCCTAGAGTCTATCCGTTACAAAATCCGTTACAAAATCCGTTACAAAATCCGTTACAAAATCCGTTGCCGAACTTCCCTCGTAAAGAAAAGTTGCTTTTTTGCCAGCCCTCTGTTACATTAGTTTACATGAATTGGATTGAACCAAATAGCGCGATAACTTCAGTTGGCTAAAATCCCTTAAGGCATTGCGTAAAAATTGTCAACATCCCAACACAGCAAGTACAGCCAGCCGCTTGTCGGCTGTTTTTTTTCTACCGCTATTTTTGCTGTGCGGGATGAATTCTCAAAAGTGATTGAGATGTGGTTTCCGTTAAATTCCGACTGAAATCTTCCTAAATAACTAGCTCTGTTACCAAGGCTGTGATACCTTTAAAGAATGCTCGGACTCTGCCGGGCCTGATTTAAGGGATACCGGGTAAATGAGTAGTTCTCAGCATTAGGAGCGAGATTAGGATCGAGGTAAGATTACTGGCTGAAAAAATGTTAGCCATTTTATCCATCACTGTATTAAACTGAATACTGGCATTCCGATCGCTTGCAATTGACATCCTTGGACATAAATTTCTAGACGGCGCTGGCTATAAACATTCTGAATCAAAACCGGAAGCAAGTAATACAGAATAGCCAATAGCCTAAACATTTGAGTGATGACTAAAAGTTTACACAACAACCTGAGATTTAAAAGCTCTCTGCATCGGCGGTTAAGTTCCGGCCTTATCAGAGTAAATCATCTTTTGGTTCTAAAAGGTGGGGGGATCTGTCAAGGTTGGTGGGAGGAATGCGCCAATTCTCGGGTTATGTGGTGTTTGCCTGAAGTAAATATTCAGTTGACTTCAGGTAATTCTGTTCGAGCAAATTAATTAAAACCCAAGTCGGGAGGAAATTTTCATGTCTATTCGTCTTTATGTTGGCAATCTACCGAAGGAACTCGATCGCCTAGAATTGCAAGAAGTTTTTGCACCGGAGGGCGAATCTGTTACCACCAAGGTAATTACAGACCGCAAAACAGGAAAATGCAGAGGATTCGGTTTTGTGACGGTGCTAACCGACGAACAAGCCGACCAAGTTATTGAGAAATATAACGGCTTGATGTTCAAAGAAAACCCGCTGAAAATAGAGAAGGCATTGCCCCGCTCTAAGGGTAAATCTGAGAAGGGCGAAGACGATCAGCAGCAGTCGCCGCAGTCACCGCAGTTGGTGTCGGCATCGGCGTCTGTGCCTATGCCTGTGCCTGCGCCCCAGCAACAGCAGCGCTCTGCTTCGGCTCCTCCTACCCAAGGTGGAGGCGGTTCCAGCAAAAGCAATCGCCGTCGGGGTGACAACAACAAGTCTCGCCGCAATCAGTCAGCAGCAACGGTGTCGAGCCCTGATTCCGGCTCGGTGCAGCCAGATCCGCGCTGGGCGAGTGCTTTGGAAGAACTCAAGCAAAGATTGGTGGAAGCTCAGACTACTAATTAGTCGAAAATGGCGGCTAATTGCTGCTGCCTCTCGACTGTGGTTGACTGAATGTATCTGGAAGTGCGATCGAGAATCGGTCAAAAAACCCTGTTCTCGATCGCACTCTTTTATAGTAAAAAACCTCTAATATCTAGCAGTGCGGTAAAATAAGCGCGATCGGGCAAGTAATGAAAACTCAAGTCCTGACTACCAACCAGTTAGATTTTGGTCGATCAACCGAACACGATGTCATATCGTTTCCGGTTGCATCGGAATAATAAAATCGAGTCAACAGTTAACACTCAACCATTCAGTTTTTCGACCCGCCCGTCAACAGTCAACAGTCAACAGTCAACAGTCAACAATTCCGGAGGAGTGACCAGAATTGATCTCATATCCTGAGAATGGTTGGCAAAAAAACCCGGTTTCTCTAAAAATATAGGGTTGAGCAGCGAGACATCTAGAAAGAAACCAGGTTTTTAGCCCGTCTAAACAAGTCATTTTTATTCGATCGGCCCGAATTCGATTGTCTCAATAAACTCAAAAATCTTGTTCATAATTCCCTCAACTTCAGACTCCAGGGAACCCAATTCATCCCCCTCCTGATAAATTCGCTGACAGCTTACCGTGTAGCAAAAATCGTCAGCAATAAAAGCCATAAGTCCCCGGTAAGCATCCAGTCGAGTCAGAGAGCCATCGTTTTCTTGCACGCTGATAGTTGCACCCGCAGGCAAATCGACAACCACGAAATAAGCTTCTTCATCTTCTAAATATTCCGCGTGGAGTAACTTAGAATTGGCAACATTAGCAAGAATTGCCTGAGAAACAAAATTGTCGAGAAAAGACTTGAGATAAGCTTCCTCGCCAACCGACTCGATTGTTTCTTCCACTTCACCAGCAACAGGGAAATAATCAATTTTCAGCAAAACGCCAAAGTCATCTGAAAATGCGACACAGCTTTCTTGATCATCAATTTTACCGCCTCGTTGATCATCAACTGGAATGGGAACGCTAAAATTGCCTTCAGGAGATACGTACCATGCCGCATCGAAATCAGACTCTTCGCCCTCTACTTCCGAGTAAGCAGCAATTACATCCTCAATAATTTCTGCTGCTTCCTCATCTTCCACACCTAATGCTTGCTGGAATTCTTGGAGAAAAGCCTCGTGCTTCTGGGATATTTCGCCATCGGCGACAAACATTGCTGCGGTTATTGCAAAAGTATCCAAAACTAACTCATCTGGCATAGATTCCCAAGCAGTATTAAATAATGCTCCTAAACCATCTTGGGCGACAATACCGGCGAGTCTTTGAAACATTGCTGACATATCATCTTCCGAGTATTCAGCAAATATTTCGGATTCCCAAAGTATGCTTTCTAAGATATCAGCATCCGTGTCAGGGGAATTTGCCTCTGCTGCCACAAATGCTACCGCTGCTACTGATTCTTCTAAAGTCAAGCTTGCTTCGGATTGGTCTTCTGAATTGAATATTTTATCAAACTTGGCCACAGGTTTTGCCCCGCTAGTGTTTAGTTTTGCTATTCATAGCAAATTTATGACATAAAAAGATAGTCGTCAATCGATTTTAGATTTTAGATTTTAGATTTTAGATTTTAGAATTGACCCCACGGATCAATTCGGGGGCTCCTTTATCGGATACAGGTTTTTTATTTCTGGGTCCTGAGTCTGCTTTCGGAATGAATCCGGGGCTTGTATCCTGGATGCTTTCGGTCAGGGATACTCTGGGCGCCGGACACGGCGCCGTGCTGTTTCCCTACAGATATCGCACCCGACACGGCACTGTGCCGTTTCCCTGCCGATATCGCCTATTACCAAGGACTGCCAATTATTGTGAATCCGGCCCAAAACTTGGGATGAGATAAATCTGCATTTGCTACTTGTGTGGCTTGATTAATGTCGATCGCGCCTTGAGTTCCCCGCAATTGACCGTCTTTTACTACAATTTGTTTGTGGATCATTGCCAGTTGAGCTTTTCTGAGCGCTTCAGCTTTAATTGGGGCCGATCGCAAATTGCCATAAAACTCCGTCATCAGTCCCAAAGTGCCGATATCATTAACTTTCCACAAACTTGCCAAAGCTGATTTTACACCGCTGCGGACGGCCAGTCCAGCAAAACCCATTTCTGCTGCTGTACTGTCACCGATCGCAGTTTCGCACGCACTCAGCACTAATAACTCGACTTGTCGACGATGGTACCACTTCGCCAACCTAAATTCATCCAGTGCCAAAGAGCTGTCCCACAAATCAATCTCAGCTTCTCTTCTTCCATTTTCGCCTTGAGGAAAACTGGCGTGAGTAGCTAAGTGAACGATTCCAAATGCCTGTTGTTCTCGCTGCTTTCTCAGGTTTTCTAGGGTAAAGTCTTGATTGAGAAAAGAGCGGCCTTGCCACAAGGGAAATGCTGCTTGATTTTGCGTTTCTGTTCTCCTCCCGGCGATCGTAGATAATTCGATCGGCACCGCACGCAAAGGAGGTTTATCAGTGTGGGGAAATTCGGAAGCACCCATTGCTAAAACTTGAGCGTTTTTCAAACTTTGATAATTGGTGTTAGTCAAGCTGACACTGGGAAGTGATCCTACACTGTACTTTTCTACTAGAAATTGCTTGCCGTCGTGCAAAGCGGATAGTGGCAGTTGGCGCAAACCAGCATCAAAGCAAAACACTAGCGTATCTATATTTAATGCTTCTAAATTTGAACTAATCGGCGCAATTAACCACTGGTAAAGTTGCTGAGAAATGGGCAAATGTTCTTCACGTTGCAAATCATTTGGTTGACCCAAAGAGCGATGAAATTCTGCCACTTTTTCCAGCAAAACTGCGTTAGATACAGGAATATTTCTGAGAATCGGAGGGCCGTCTGGAACTACTAACACTAGGGATAATTCTTCGAGACGGACGATCGCGTAAACAATTACAGCTTGCTTCCCGGTTTCCTCCTTAATTGTTTTCAGAGTTTCTCTCAGATATTGAACGTTGATTTTTTTATCCGTGAAATTTTCCCCATAATAATTTTCGTAGTCTTGTTCAAAGAGCTGGTCAATTAGAGCAATAGCATCGTTAGCATTGCCTTGTTCTAAAGTTTGTTCCACGAGCAATCTGCTTTGTGAGGGAAAGATATTTGGGATATCTGCAGGTGCGGGATTTTCTGCGATCGGAGGGGGAGTGGGAGTTGGCGCGGGAGTTGGGGCGGGGGCTGGAATTGTTGCAGGCGATGGAGTTGGTGCGGGAATTGGAGTTGGTGCGGGAATTGGTGCGGGCGCTGGAGTAATAGTCGGTGAATCTTGAACTGGCGCTGTATTTATTGCAGCCATTCTCTCCCAAACATCCGAAAGATTGAAATCAAATGGTTCAGAATTAGCAATCGGTAAACTAGGAGTTTGATCGATTATTTCTGGCGGAGTTTCTGCGACTGAAACAGTTAAATTGTCAGTAGATGGCTGTAAAGAAATTAGGTTATTTGCTTCGGCTCCGGCAATGGTGTTAACTGACGGGGTGTAAGGGAGTTCTAGGGAGATAATTGTTTCATTGTTACGATTCCAATCTAATTCGGTATTTCCCGTTTCAGTATTTTGGTTGATCGAGGTTTGTGCTCCCAATAAATCGCCAATTAAAAAAGCTAACTCCTGTTGGGGAGTTTGGCTTGGGCTGACAGCGGGTGCGGGTACGATCGCGCTTGTAGGCACGGGTACGATCGCACTTGCAGCCGCAGGTACGATCAAGGTTGCAGGTGCTGGCTGAATCTGAGTTACAGGCAGGGTTACAGAGCCAAGAGGAGCTGCAGGCGCTGGATTTGGCGCGTTTGAAGGTTGGGGGGCGATCGTAGGTTGAGAGGCGAGGGAGGAGGTGATTTGGGAAACAGAGGGAAGGGTAGGTGTCGAAGCTATGCGGGCAGCAGCGTTTGGCGTTGTGGGTGTTGAGGGCTGTGTGGGGCGCGCGCGGGGTGGCAGTACGAATGAATCGGGCAATTCAGGTAGTCGGAAGTCGAGGGGAAAACCAGGTATCGGATCGGGTGTTGCCGAAGGTGCGATCGAAGTTTCGGGAATTGGGGCAGGTGCGATAAATATTTGGGGAATTGGGAAAGGTGCGATCGAGCTTTCCGGTGTTGCCGAAGGTGCGATCGAGCTTTCCGGTGTTGCTGAAGGTGCGACGGGTAAACGCGGTGGGAGTTGCCGTGAAGGTGTGCTTACGGGCGCTGGAGTATCTGCGGGTGTGGGTGCAGGCGTGGGAGTAGCTGCGGGTGTGGGTGCGGGCGTGGGAGTAGCTGCGGGGGCGGGTGCAGGCGTTGGAGTAGCTGCTGGTGCGGGGGTGGGAGTGGCTGCGGGTGTCGGTGCGGGGGTGGGAGTGGCTGCGGGTGTCGGTGCGGGCGTGGGAGTAGCTGCGGCTGCGGGTGTCGGTGCAACTATTGGCGGCGGCACGGAGATAATTTGAATGCGATCGACATCCTGTTTGTGAGTATAAAGATAGGAGTTATCCCGCAAAATTGTTTGAATAGGATTAGAATTTCCCCTAGTAATTGCACCCGCCGTTCCATTTATGGCAGAATCACCCACAATAAACGGCGTTAATCCTGCGCCCCCGTGGCGGATAATTATAGTACCGCCCCTGCTATCTCCAGGATTTCCAGCCGTAGAAATGCTAGCATTGATGCCGTTTCTGTCTGTGAAGGAATTGATCGATCGAAAAAACCTTCCCATCTGAATCTCGACATTGCCTCCCGTACCCTTGCCGAGACTACTTTGAGCGTTAATTTGACTCGCAGTAATATCGCCCGCAGCACTGCGGTTATAAGCCGTGACATTCCCTGCATTCCCCTCAGCCGAAGAGTCAATTTTACCAACATTAATACTTCCGGTAGCGTCGAGCAAGATACTGCCGCCATTACCAGCAGACGATGTATTGATATCGCCTGCAGCAATATTAGTTCCAGCGCTCAGATCGATATTACCGCCAGTGTTAGGGGAAGTCGCATCAAGATTTTTAGTTGTGATTTCTCCGTTCTCACTAAACAAAGAAATTCCGGCGGGTGAGGTGATATTTTGGGCGGTAATATTATTCGTAGTAATAATGTTAATAGCACCGGACGTTTCGGAAATATCATCTTGAATACTGACGCTGTTGAGGGGAGAGACACTGCCCACAGCATCACCAAAATCAACACTTCCCGCATCGGGTTGAACAGTCAGACTGTAAGGCCCGTCAACAGTAGACTTAAAAGTAATATCGCCAGTATCTAAAATTTTGACCGACAGGTTATTACCTAATGTTACCGGAGCGTTAAAAGTAATATTATTGCGGTTAGTTTCTATCTTGCCACGGGCAGTAATAGAGTCATTTGCCTTGACATCAATATTGCCACCAGTCACAGTAATACTGGGAGCGAAAGTGCGGGAATTAATATCCGATGTCGAAACAGTTCCGCCAGCATTTATGGTGATATCTCCACCCTTACCATTTGCCGCAGCGGTAATAATTGGGCCTGCTGTTGTGTCGATATTACCGCCGCTTTGAATGCGAAGATTGCCACTATTGGCATTGAAGCCGCTTAATAAGAGGGCGCTACCAATTCCTGCCGTACTGATGTTGGTTCCAGCTTCGAGGGAAATATTGCCGCCGTTGTTACCGCCGATCGCATTGATGATTCCGGCGGTAGTGTCGATCGCCCCGCCGCTTTTGAAAGTTATTGAGCCGCCGTCTTGATTGCCGATCGCCCGGATGTCGCTGGTAGTAATATTTCCCCCAGCATTTAGATTAACATTGCCGCCTATATTAGTTTTAAGATCGGGAGATGAACCGTCATAACTTGTCAATAGCTGATCTGTAGTAATATTGCCATTGCTATTAGTAAACTTAAGATTTCCACCCTGTATTCCCGATACTAAGACATCGCCTATATTAATGTCACCGCTAGTAGTAGATAAAGTAACATTGCTACCGTTGCCGTTATTAGAAGTAGCCGTGATAGCGGTTCCTGTTGTCGGTGTTGTGATGCCGGTGCTGGCTTGAATAGTAATATTTCCAGCAGCGCGATCGCCCGTGACATCTATCGCTCCGGTATTTATGGAACCGGCAGTGCTCGTAAGTGCGATCGGGCCGCCGTCTTGATTCGCCGCTACATTGAGATTGCCAGTCGTAATATTGCGATCGGCACTCAAAGTAATTGATCCACCATTGTCCGGTAAAAAAATCGTAGCATTTCCTGAATCCTGAGAGCTGGTTGCATTTAATTTTCCTATAGTGATGCTGCCATTCGTGCTAGTAAAATTAACAATTCCGCCTTGCAATTTACCATAGTTTAATACGTTACCTGTTATAATATTTCCACTGGTAAACAGAGTAATATTGCCACTATTACCGCCATCTGAAGAATTATTGATTTCGCCAAGCTGGATATTGCCATTTACGCTCGTAATATTGATATTTGCACCATCAGATTGTGAAGGGTCTTCACTGTAGGTTAATATCTCACCTAAAGTAATATTCCCTCTTGCTTGTACATTGACAGAGCCAGGAATGCCGAGAGGAGCGCTATTACTCGTATCTATAGATCGGGGAGTCTGGAAAATAATAGAACCCTGTTCGCTGATGATACTAACATTACCGCTATTTCCATTAGCCTTGATGAAACCATTATCCCTACTAACAGTTTCTAAACAAAACCAGGAAGTAGCACAGCCAATCAAGATATCGTTTTTTGCTTTAATGGTAATATTACCCCCTCCATTAGGTGCGGAAGTAGTTATATTTTCCGCACCCGCTGTATTTCCTGCTATAAAAGTAAAGCTGCCACCTGCATTCACCGTAATATCACCGCCAACGCCATTACCAGAAATATTCTTAGCAAGAAGTCCTTCTGTTGAAATATTTCCCCCAGCACTCAAAGATATATAACCAGCATCACCCGCTATATTAGAGACTGAAATAACTCCCGCTTGTATGTTGCCTGTAGCTTGCATAATTATAGGACCTACGTTATTGGGCTGGTTGTTATAATTGTCAATTCCTCCTACTTGAATGTTGCCACCAGATCGCAAAATTATCGATCGCGAAGTAGCCAAAATAAATTCATCTGTACCAGGAGAAGCATTAGCAAAAGCTGCATCTGGACTTGTGATTGAAATCCCACCGTTAAAAGTAATACTTCCAGTACCTGAAGTCGTATCTACCTTGAGGGAAGCCCCCGTATATCCCCCAGATATATAGTCATTGGGCTGCGTAAATATTGGATCATATAAACTGATGAAATTAGCAGGTCTACCCGACAAATCGAGAATTGACATATTACTGCCACTTCTAAAGTGAGCATCTGTAGATATCATGCCATCACTCGCTAAAGTCAAATTTCCGCCGCTCACAAAAGGCGTTTGCGAAAGATGATTCAGCGCCAAAAGATCGATACTTTGATTTCCCTGAATGTAGAGATTACCCCCAGCATTTGCCACAAACGGATTTGCCACACTGTCGCGCACCCGCACTGTATTGTCAGCCAGCAAATTCAAATCGCCAGTTGTACGCAACTGACTTTCAACTAATGTCAAATTGCGATTAGCTGACAGCGTTGCAGTGTCCGCATTTACACCTTTAGCAGTGACATCTCCATTCTCTACCTGCAAACCAGAACCCGTTAATTCTATTTGCCCTCCAGCGTTGACTGTCACCCCCGTTGCATTTCCCCCGCCACCCGCCAACAACTGCGGCAAAGATGCAACTGGCAACACCCAATTTTGAGGCAAACTCCCAGCTACAGATTGCGGCTGAATCTCCAAACTCAACAGATTTCCCGGTTGACTAATTCTGACTAAACTCTCGCCGGGAACCGCCGCAACAATAATATTTCCTCCCGGTGCAGAAAGTTGTCCGGTACTCAAAACAGTGCCGCCCAATAAAGTTAAATTTTGCCCTTGTCCCACGGCCAAATTGCCTAAATTGACAATTCCTCCCGGTTGCGTATTTGTAAAAGCAAAACTATTAGGATTTCCGACTAATAAAGCATAATTATTCGTACCACCCGCACTAAACCAATTATTGCCAAAACCCATGCCCGTCGCAGTAGTCGCAGTGAAAGCAGCAGGCACGTTCAAACTAGAATTTGCGCCGAAAACAATCCCCGCCGGATTCATTAAAAATAAGTTGGAATTGCCGCCAGTTATTTGAATTAAGCCGTTAATTAGCGAAGCATCGCCGCCGACAACTCGCCCTAAAATATTGCGAATATTGGGATTTGATATAAAGTTAGCAGTTTGTCCTTCAGTTAAACCAAATTGTTGGAAACTGTGAAAGAGATTTGTGCCGTCGCCGGATTGTTGGCCGCCGTTGATGTTGAATTGGTTGCCGCTGGGAGTAATTTGAGTATTCGTGCCGTCGGTTGCGGGGGTGATTTGGGCTGTGGCTGTTTGGGATGGGGTGAAAAGTCCTATTTCCCACATTACTAAGGTGGTGAATGAGAGGAATGTGAAGAAAAAGCGGGGTTTTATGTGTGTTGATTTCATGGTTTTGTTAGTAGATGATATCGAGTTTACTCTGAATAATTGCGAAAGTCCGCCAGCGCCCTCTGACAGTCCCAAAGTCCGCCAGGGAATGAATTCCCTGGCTAATAGCGAAAGTCCTCTGAAGAGGACTGTAGAAAAAACTTTGATAACAGTGCGCTGAAGAAGACTGTAGAAAAAACTTTGATATCAGTCCACTTTAGTGCAATACGGTTCAGTTAAGGCTATGCAGTGCTTAAAACAATAAATACAGGAGGATTCATTATGATTCCAGTACCTCTG
>NZ_JAUBTF010000093.1:0-17241 GCF_036702355.1 Microcoleus sp. D3_18_C4 | reverse complement strand
AATGACTAATGACTAATGACTAATGACTAATGACTAATGACTAATGACTAATGACTAATGACTAATGACTAATGACTTCACTCTTGGACTGTTCTAGGATTGCGCGATCGATCTTGAATAAAAGACTCAACCATCGCTACATTTTCTTTACTGCCGACAATCAAGGGCGATCGCTCGTGCAGTTTGGTCGGCACAACGTCTAAGATGTCTTGAATGCCCGTACTGGCGCGCCCGCCGGCTTGCTCCATCAAAAACGCCAAAGGAGCCGATTCGTAGAGCAAGCGCAATTTGCCCTCCGGTTGTTTGACCGTTCCGGGGTACAAAAACACGCCTCCCTGGAACAAAATCCGGTGGAAATCTCCCACCAAAGCCCCACCGTACCGGGCGCTGTAGCCTTCGCTGCGGTGTACATACCGAATGTAGTCTCTCAGAGATTCCTCCCACTGCCAGAAGTTGCCTTCATTAACGCTGTAAATTGGGCCGCGATCGGGAACCTTAATGTTTTCGTTAGCTAGAATAAACTCGCCCAAACTGGGATCGAGGGTAAAGGAATGAACACCCTGACCGATCGAATAAACCAGCATGGTACTGGGGCCGTAGAGTACATAGCCAGCGGCAATTTGTTTGTGTCCATGTTGCAGCAAGTCGGAAGCAGAACCATCTGCATCGTCCCCCTCTTGCTTGCGGATGCTGAATATGGAGCCGACATTGAGATTGATGTCAAGATTGGAAGAACCGTCTATGGGGTCGTAGAGCAGACTGTAACGCCCGATCGGACAATTTTCGGGAATGTAGTAGGGTTTTTCCATTTCCTCCGAAGCCAAGCGGCATACCAGTCCGCTTTGCTGGAATACCGAGATAAACACTTCATTAGCATAGATATCCATCTTTTTGACGGATTCTCCCTGCACGTTCGTAGCCCCTGTAAACCCCAAGGCATCTGCCATTAATCCGGCTCTGCTGAGTCGCCTCGCGATCAGCTTGGCTGCGAGCCCGATGCGATTCATCAGGGCACTGAGATCCTGAGCATCTGCTGAAAAGCTTTGAAGTTGCTGGAGTACGTGACGAGATAGGGTTGTGCAATCGCGGTCTAAGGCTTGCACCTGATCGATCGGGCCCAGTCGGGCTTCCCCTGTCGGCGCGTTTACCATGATTTTGATGTCCTCCCTGTCTTGCTGCTCTGGATTTGGGTTCGATGGAGTCCTTGACTCTTGCTCCTGAATCGGCTAAAAGACCGATCCTCCCCCAACTTCTATCTTAGGAAGGGTTTTGCCAAAGGGCGTCGAACTTTAGGTGAATTTTAGATCCGCATCGAAAATTGAGGAGTGCGATCGACTGTTGAGCCGGGAATTGTATCCAAAATCACTAAATTTTTTAATTAACCGCAGAGGACGCAGAGGGCGCTGAGAGAGAAAGTGGCGATAGAGAAGTCTACGAACGTTGGCTAGCATCTCAAAAAGACCGATAACTTCCTTTGCGCGAAGAAGATGTAGAACCTATTGTTAATTTGCCTGAATTGCTTGCAGGCATTTACGATCGCGTCGGCTATGATTATCGGCTCGATTACGATCAATATCCCGTACGTAAATTTTCGCCAAAGGCGATATGACACTCCAAAATTCTGGGTAAGCTATCCATAGAAATACGGTAATTGAAATTTAAGCAAATATACAGAGTCCGTCATTGACTTTTCTATTGACTTGTTTGAAATATACTCAAACACTCAATTTACATTGCATAAATTTTTCAAAATTTGGGTTTTTAAAACCGAAATACAAAATGTTTGTTGATACTCATCAACCCAGGATAATGCTATGGATATTGTCGAAAAAATTCCCCATAACTTAGTCAAACACTATCAAATTAAAAAGCTACTCGGAGAAGGCGGTAGTAGCACAACTTATGAAGCCGTTGACCTCCAAACACACCAGCGAGTCGCACTCAAAGCTTTGTCTTTACAGAAGATGAATGACTGGAAAGTCCTGGAACTCTTTGAACGAGAAGCCAATGTTTTATCAAAATTGAATCATCCGGGAATTCCGCGTTATTTGGATTATTTTTATGTCGATACTCCCGATAACCGTTGTTTTTATATAGTACAAGAACTGGCCCAAGGGCAATCTCTAGCCAGTTTAGTCGAAAATGGCTGGCACGCTAGTGAACCTGAAATTCAACGCATTGCAACACAAATTTTGGAGAGTTTAGTTTATCTCCATTCACAGACACCACCTGTTATCCACCGGGATATTAAACCAGAAAATATTGTTTTCAAATCGCCGATCGATTCCCACAAAGAAAAAGACTGGGCAGTCTGCTTAGTTGATTTTGGAGCCGTGCAAAACACTTATTACAATACTTTAATGCGAGGAAGTACCGTAGTTGGAACCTATGGTTATATGGCTCCAGAACAATTTCTCGGACAAGCCGTACCTGCAACAGATTTATATGGTTTAGGATCGACGTTGTTGTATTTACTAACCCACCGTTCCCCGGCCGAATTACCAACAAATATACTAGAGGGAGATTTTCGCTCTCAAATTCAGATTTCTTCAGCATTTGCCGATTGGTTAAAAAAAATGATAGCGTCAGATTTAGAAAACCGCTTTAACTCGGCAAGAGAAGCGCTTGAATTGCTTCGCAATCCTAGAATATTTAGCGTTAAATCCGATCCGACGCAATGGAAAAAACGCCTTAAAATAGGAATTGCTGCTATTGCTACTGTTGCTGTTTTAAATCACTTTAAATATCCGATCCTTAACCGGATTGGATTTACACCCAATGCAGTTGTCGAGGCTGTCAGACAGGGAGATACTCAAACTGTTAGGCATTATCTGGATCTTGGCATTAATGCTAATAGCAGGGTAAATGATCAGAATTTACTACACTTTGCTGGCTCAAAAGAGGTGGCAGAATTGTTAATTGCCAAGGGTGCAGATGTCAACGCTAAGGATACATTTGGCGGTACCCCATTACACAGCGCTGCTTTGTCCGATCGCATAAAAGTGGCACAGACGCTAATTGCTAAAGGTGCAGATGTTAACGCCTGGGGAGAAACTCAATTTGAGCTGTGTAATTTTATATGTACAACTCCTCTGTTCTTTGCCCGATCGCCTGAAATGGCCAAGTTGCTGATTGCTAAAGGTGCGGATGTCAATGCCAAAAACAAATATGGCATGACTCCTCTACATATGGCGCGATCGAAGGCGATCGCAAAGATACTACTCGCCGCAGGCGCAAAAATTAACATCAAAGAAGACAATGCCCAAAATGGCAAGAGTACAGCTTTATTACATAACGCAGCCCAAATAGGCTTTAAGGAGTTGGTACAACAGCTAATTAAAGACGGTGCAAATGTGGCGATCCGCGATGACTATCGAAGAACTCCACTGCACTATGCAACCACAAAAGAAGTTGCTGCTTTGCTAATGTTGGATGTCAATGCTAGGGACAAATCTGGAAATACTCCGTTACACCTAGCTGTCGATCGAGGATCTCAAGATATCGCTGAACTGCTAATTGCTAATGGTGCAAGGGTTAACGTTAGAAATGAGAACGGTCAAACTCCATTGTATCGAGCGATCGCGATCGGACACAATGAGATTGCTGCACTGCTAATTAACAACGGTACAGATGTCAATAATATAGATGGATATGGCACAACTCCACTGCACAAAGCCGCACATTATGGCACTGTAAAAATCTTAAAATTGCTGATTGCTAAAGGTGCAGAAATTAATATCCACGATAATCAAATAAAAACTCCACTGGATATCGCCGTAGACCTGAAACTTCAGGATACAGTGGCGCTTCTAATTAGTAAAAACCCAGATGTTAATAGTGAAGACAAAGAAGGCAGAACTTTACTGCATATCGCTGTCGATTTCAAACTTAAGGATGTAGCCAAACAACTCATTGCCAAAGGTGCATTCGTTAATGCCAAAAATAACTTGCTTCAAACTCCCCTGCATCTTGCTGTTGCTCAAGGATCTCAAGATATCGCTGAACTGCTAATTGCTAATGGCGCAAGGGTTAACGCTAGAAATGCGAACGGTGAAACTCCATTGTATCAAGCGATCGCGATCGGACACAATGATATTGCTGCACTGCTAATTAAAAACGGTGCAGATGTTAATAATAGAGATATGTGTAACACAACTCCACTCCACAAAGCCGCACATTATGATACTGTAGAAATCTTAGAGTTACTGATTGCTAAAGGTGCAAAAGTTGACACTACAAACTGCTATGGCGACACGCCGCTCAAGATAGCAGAAACTAACTTGATCCCCGACCAAAAACCAATAGTTAAAATACTCAAATTTCGCGGTGCAACCTATTAATTATCCACAATCAACCCAGGCAGACAAATATGGAAACACTACAACAATCGGAAAAAATCATTGCTGAAAGATATCGCATTCTCGGCAAATTAGGACAGGGTGGAGTTGGAATCACCTATGCTGCTGTAGATTTAAACAGCAATCAAAAAGTTGCACTCAAAGCTTTATCCCTGCGCCTGACAACTGAATGGAAGAAAATCGAGTTATTTGAACGAGAAGCAAAAACTTTATCGGGATTGAATCATCCGGGAATTCCTCGCTATATTGACTGCTTTCAAGTTGATACTTCCCAAGATCGTTGTTTTTATATCGCCCAACAACTCGCACCGGGAAAATCTCTCGCACAGTTGATAGAAAATGGCTGGAAACCAAATGAAGCTCAAGTTCGTCATATCGCCTATCAATTGCTAGAAATTCTAGCGTACCTGCAATCGCTGTTACCTGCTGCGATCCACCGAGATATTAAACCTCAAAATATTATTCTGCAAAAAAATGGGCGAGTCTTCCTAGTTGATTTTGGCGCAGTTCAAAATACTTACCATCATACTGTTACTGGAGGCAGTACCGTTGTCGGAACCTACGGTTACATGGCACCAGAACAATTCCGAGGAAAAGCTGTATTATCAACAGATTTGTATGGATTAGGCACAACGCTGCTTTTCTTGTTAACCCAGAAATTTCCATCCGATCTACCCAGACACAAGCTGAAGGTAAAATTCCGCGAGTTCGTCTCTATTTCTCCAGAGTTTGCCGACTGGTTAGAGAAGATAATTGAACCCGCAAGTGAAGATCGATTTCACTCAGCAAAAGATGCTTTATCAGCGTTGCGAGGTGAACAGCCAAGCGGGATTAATCTAGACAAAATGTTTAAGCGATCGCCCCAATCCCGAATTACTTTAATTGACACTAAACGGTGGTTATTAATCAAGATACACCCCGATCGTTCACCTAGCAAACTCAAGTGGTTTTTCCAGTTCATTCATCTGAGTTATAAATTTTTACTTCCATTCTCTTTGATTCTGGGATTTGTTCTATCTAGCTTGTCTTGTGAATACACTACAACCGACTGGCTACAGAGATTATCCGGGCGATTTTTCAATATATCAATCCTGGCTATAACAACATTTACCCTATTTTATGCTTTGATGTGGTTGTGTATGACTGATTATCGTCAATTCACTAGACCAATTCAAATCCGTTCTCCAGATATCCAGCGGGTAAAGTTGAGCGGAATTCATCTGCCATTGCTCAAAAAATCGATTACTTTTTGCCGGATTCGCGCCAAGTCGCGTAACTATTGTTTTGGCTTATTTTTGCCGCAAGCTGAGAAAGAATGGTTGGTAGGGGAATTGAATGATTGTTTAAGTAAACTAAAATAAATCATTGTTGTTATCCACAGAGTTGATAAAACAACCGTTTTTTTGCTGAGTGCGTGGATTAAATAAATGCGGAACAATAGAAGATTTTATGTACTAATTTAGGCAATAATAATCATCAAAAAATCCTGGATCTGGCATGAGAATAAAACTATAAAGAATCTCGATATTTATGAAATAGGACTGCAAAAGGGGAAGGCGATCGCACTTGTTGAATACGTAGCTAAAAAGATTAGTTGAGAGTAGCGATCCTGACGGGGTGACAACAAGAGTCAAAAGCTTGATAAAATCAAGAACCTAGCCCTCAGACCCCTCTGAAAAAAGGGTAGCTTATTTCGCCTCATCCTCATTAATTCTGCAATAATATCTTGACAAAACTCCATTCCAACTACCCAAGATTGACCATATAGCCCAATCCAAAAGCTACTGTGTCGGCGCTGGGAACGTTGAGGTTCTGTGAGGCGAGTAACATACTTTTGAATTCCCTGGTGCTTGATTTTTTGACCTTGCAGGATAGCAGAACTGTAAGCGAGAGCAATGAGGAGAATTAATTTTTGTAACCGTTCATTATTAGCATGACTCTTCTCGCTCGTTGTAACCACCTGTCTTACAATCTTTGAACATGGCTTCTATACCCATACGACTTTTGAAAGCAGAAATTGCTGTATTATGGGTTTCTAAGTTAGTGAGAAGATACCAACCTTCATTCTCCACCTTGCCCTGATATTTACGACGCCAATAACCAGCTACATTAAACAAGCCAAATCCTTTTTGTTTAGTGACTTTAACACCCGTAAGAAAAAAGCGACTTCCGGGTAACAATCCCAGCTCGGACAAATGAGTATATTCGGCAAATTCTTGCTGAATATAGCGTTCCTGTTTCACCCTAAAAACGAACTTCACGTCTTGCTGACACAGCCAGCTCCCTAGTTTGACGCTGCCAAATTCAGGCGTCTCCTAAAATGATAATTTTGTAATCCTTTAAAAGCTCTAAAATCGGTGTGATTAGAGTTTGCTGCTCGGCAATATTACTGCTTCCTCTCTTATCCAAGAGTTGCCAGTATAAGGGGATAGCTCGCTTGTCCCAAATCAGACTAATTACAAAAAGGTTTTTGGATCGCCCGACAAGTGCGATCGATAGCGAGTTTTAACCATTTATGATTTTTAAATTTCTGCTTCAATATTTCTTGAACGATAGGGAACCACAGGCGTTCTATTTGGAGGCAATCCAATTTGAGAAATCGTTGTAGGCTGCGCCTGCGGCTTTCAAATTGAATCGGATAAGGCATCAAAGAAGCTAGCAATTCCAGGCTTACTTGTTTATGGCAAGCAAGTAGATATACCAAAATCTTTAAAGTCAGATATTCGGTGACTTTTAGCTGTTGTTGTAGGTAGATTTGGTAAAATGAAAAAACCATATTTAATAGATGGGGATTTTTCACAATCCCGACCCCATCTTTTTTTACCACAAAAGCTCCAAAAGCTCTACAGATAATGCTTTCGGCGGGGTTGTCACCCCGTCAGGTAGCGATCGCCTTTTCGATTGGTTATGCTTGACTCAGGGCGATCGTTTCTGCCAGTTTACTGCTCAACAAAAATAAAGATGTTTGTGGTTAAATATCGTATAAAGGCAAGAAATATCTCGCCCTGACTGAGGTAGTGTCGTTAAGCTCCTGTATCTCCTCTCCTAAAGGTTCCATTAATGAGTATTTCGCCTAGAAATAAAAAAATTATCCTGTTTTTGGCAGCCAACCCCAAAAATACCACCCCTGTGGACTTACAGAAAGAGGCGAAGGAAGTTGCAGAGGGGTTGCAACGCTCTAAAAAAGCCGACAAGTTCCAACTTGAGCAACAGTGGGCGGTGACACCCAGAGAAATGCAGCGAGCCATATTAGATTATAAACCAGAGATTGTGCATTTCTCTGGGCATGGTGCAGGAGAAGGCGGTTTAGGCTTGGAAGATGAGGCGGGACAAATTAAGCTGGTCAATACCAAAGCTTTGGCAGCTTTATTTGAGGCGTTTAATGAGTACGTGGAGTGCGTAATACTCAACGCTTGCTATTCAGAAGTGCAAGCGGCTGCGATCGCACGTCACATTCCTTATGTGATCGGCATGAAGCAAGCGGTGGGAGATAGCGCCGCACGAGAATTTGCTGTAGGTTTTTACGATACGTTGGCGGCGGGGGAGTCGATCGAATTTGCCTATAAATTGGGTTGCGTTAGCATCAGTATGGCTGGTATTCCAGAAGAGCTGACTCCGGTATTAAAGAAAAAGTCGGATTTTTCTGAGTTGGATGCAGCAGGGCGATCGGGCGATGCTTCTGTTAGCGATATCGTTGAGGAGTCGTCGCCTGTGGTGGAAAATCCGCGATCTAGCGCCGTATCTCCCGTTTCGAGTTCCAACTTAGACAACCCAGAAGGTTCTGTTAGTTTAGATTCACCCCTATATATCGATCGGCATCCCATTGAATCTGATTGCTACCAAACTATTGTTAAGCCCGGAGCTTTAATCCGAATCAAAGCCCCCCGACAAATGGGAAAAACTTCCTTATTGCAGCGAATTTTATACAACGCCAAGGAACAGGGTTATCAAACGGCTTATTTAAACTTTCAATGGGCTGATGGCAGTTTTCTCACCAATCTTGATGAGTTGTTGCAGTGGTTTTGTGGTGAGATTACCAATGAATTAAATTTAGAAGACAAGTTAGGAGAATATTGGAAAGGCGTTCTCGGCAGTAAAAATAAAAGCACGAAGTATTTCCAACGCTATCTATTATCTAACACGGTTCAGCCTCTTGTTTTAGGGTTAGATGAAGTCGATCGCATTTTTGAGCATTCCGAAATAGCCACCGACTTCTTTGGATTATTACGAGCTTGGCACGAACGGGGAAAAAATGAGGAAATTTGGAAAAAGCTGAGGTTGGTCATTTCTCACTCTCAAGAAGTTTATATTCCTCTCAATATTAATCAGTCGCCATTTAACGTGGGCTTGCCCATAGAATTACCTGAACTCAATCAGAAACAGGTAACAGATTTAGTGAATCGACACCAATTAAATTGGTCAAATCAAGAGATTTGTGACCTGATGGAAATGGTGGGCGGTCATCCTTATTTAGTGCGAGTTGCTCTCTACCAAATTGCCAGAGGGAGAATTAGCTTAGATAGCTTGCTAAAAGTCGCTCCTACTGAAGAAGGCCCTTACTACGATCATTTACGACGGCATTTAGTTAACTTGGAACAAGATGCAGAACTAGCAGCAACAATTAGACAAGTCATTAACAGCGAACAACCTGTAGAAATTAATACCGGAGAGGCTTTTAAATTGCGAAGCATGGGGTTGATAAAATTTCAGGGAAATGCTGTCATGCCATTGTGTGGTTTGTATCGTCAATATTTTAGCCATCGCCTAGCCTTTCTCCAACCAAATATGACTGCTGTGCAACAATCTAATAACCCATCAAGCTTGAGCGTAGAGAGTAATTTAGCAGCTATTATGTTTTCGGATGTCGTTAATTCCACGGCTTTATCAGTTGCCAACCAAAAGCTGACACTAGAATTAGTGAATCGAGATTTCAACATCATACGAGGCATCTGCGCTAAACATCAAGGCAAAGTCCTTAAAGAAATGGGCGATGGTTTATTAATTTTCTTTCCAGAAAGTGCCGTAAAAGCAGTAGCCTGTGCGCTAGAAATACAGCGAAGTCTCGCCGAAGCTGCTACAACCTTACCTGCGAGTCATGTCCTGCAACACCGGATTGGTATTCACTTGGGGGAAATCTTCTTTCTTAATAATGATATCAGGGGGGCTGGTGTAAATTTAGCGGCTCGTTTAGAAGGGAAAGCAGAGCCAGGAGGAATCTGTATTTCTGAAACAGTTTATCAAGTCGTTAAAACCCACTCACCTTTAAATGTGATTGACTTAGGTATGCAACAGTTAAAGGGAATTACTGAAGCTGTACGCCTGTACAAATTGATTCCTTGATTCTCTAATTTTCCACCTATAAATTAACAATGACCTATGAAGGATTATCAATATCAAGTTGGGGGTAGCCTGCCTGCAAACGCCCCAACTTATGTCACGAGAAAGGCGGATGAAGAACTTTATCAAGCTTTAAAAGCTGGAGAATTTTGCTATGTTCTTAATTCCCGACAAATGGGAAAATCATCCCTGCGAGTGCGGACAATGCAGCGGTTACAAGCAGAGGGAATTGCCTGTAGTAGCATTGATATAACAGAAATTGGTACCTCAGATATTACGCCAGAAGAGTGGTATGCAGGCGTGATTGATAGCATTGTCAGCAGATTAGATTTGTATGACGTTTTTGATTTAGATGAATGGTGGGAGCAGAACAGCTTACTATCGAATGTTAAACGATTCAGTAAATTTTTTGAAGAAGTATTACTCAAGATAATTTCAGAAAATATAGTAATTTTTGTCGATGAATCGGACAGTTTACTCAGCTTAAATTTTAAAATAGAAGACTTTTTTGCTGTGATTCGTGATTGCTATAATAATCGAGCTGATAAACCAGACTATCGTCGATTAACATTTACGATGTTAGGGGTAGCTACTCCCTCCGATTTAATTCAAGACAAGCGACGCACTCCGTTTAATATTGGTCGAGGAATAGAGTTAACGGGGTTTCAATTAGCAGAAGCCCAACCTTTGGCAGTGGGGTTAGAAACTCAAGCGGAAAATTCTAAAGCTGTGTTAGAAGCAGTATTATATTGGACGGGCGGACAGCCATTCTTAACACAAAAGCTTTGTAAACTAATGCTCGTTAGTGCAAATCATACACCCATTCCAAATCCCGCTGAGTGGGTAGAAACTTTAGTCCAAGAAAAGGTGATTGATAATTGGGAAGCACAGGATGAACCAGAACATTTAAAAACGATTAGAGGACGCATTTTACGCAGCGAGCAACGGGCAAGTAGGTTATTGGGACTATATCAGCAAATTTTGCAGCACAATGAAATAGCTACTGATGATAGTCCCGAACAAATGGAACTACGATTAACTGGGTTGGTGGTTAAGCAGTCTAGCAAACTTCAAGTTTATAACCGGATTTATCAATCGGTTTTTAACCTGGATTGGGTGGAAAAACAATTAGCGGAACTCCGCCCTTACAGCGAAAGTTTTAAAGCTTGGATAGAGGCTAATTTCCAGGATGAATCGCGACTGTTGCGGGGTCAAGCCTTGCAAGATGCTCAAACTTGGGCGGCAGATAAAAGTTTGAGCGATTTGGATTATCAGTTTTTAAATGCCAGTCGGGAAGTCCAACAACGGGAAGTTGAACGAGAGTTAGAAGCACAAAAACAAGCGAATCAAATTTTGACTCAAGCGAATCAGACGCTAATTAAAGCACAGCAATTGGCCACGTATAAAATCACTCAAGCTCAGAATTTAGCAAATGTCATCCAGGAAACTGCTTTTTCTAATGAATCATTTCGTTCAGGACAGACATTCCAAGCACTTTTGGAAGCATTAAAGGCAGGACAAGCATTCAAACAACTAGATTCTTCAGCCGAGACGACAAAACATATTAGAGGACGAGTGATAGCTGCGCTGCAACAAGCAGTGTCCGCAGTAAAAGAGCGCAATCATTTGGAAGGGCATAGCAATTCTGTAAATAGCGTCGCCTTGAGTCCAGATGGCAAGACATTGGCTTCTGCAAGCAGTGACAACACCATCAAACTGTGGCACCTGCAAAGCCAAAAACCCATCGCTACCCTCACCGGGCATAGCAATTCTGTAAATAGCGTCGCCTTTAGTCGAGATGGCAAGACATTGGCTTCTGCAAGCAGTGACAACACCATCAAACTGTGGCACCTAGAAAGCCAAAAACCCCTCGCTACCCTCACCGGGCATAGCAATTCTGTCTGGAGTATCGCCTTGAGTCCAGATGGCAAGACATTGGCTTCTGCAAGCAGTGACAACACCATCAAACTGTGGCATCTGGAAAGCCAAAAACCCATCGCTACCCTCGCCGGGCATAGCAATTCTGTTAATAGCGTCGCCTTTAGTCCAGATGGCAAGACATTGGCTTCTGCAAGCAGCGATAAGACGATTAAACTGTGGCACCTGGAAAGCCAAAAACCCATCGCTACCCACACCGGGCATAGCAATCCGGTGTGGAGCGTCGCCTTTAGTCTAGATGGCAAGACATTGGCTTCTGCAAGCCGTGACAACACCATCAAACTGTGGCACTTGGAAAGCCAAAAATCCCTCGCTACCCTCACCGGACATAGCAATGAGGTCTTGAGCGTCGCCTTTAGTCGAGATGGCAAGACATTGGCTTCTGCAAGCAGTGACAACACCATCAAACTGTGGAACCTGCAAAGCCAAAAACCCATCGCTACCCTCACCGGGCATATCAATGAGGTAAATAGCGTCGCCTTGAGTCCAGATGGCAAGACATTGGCTTCTGCAAGCCGTGACAACACCATCAAACTGTGGCATCTGGAAAGCCAAAAACCCACCGCTACCCTCACCGGGCATAGCAATCCGGTCTATAGCGTCGCCTTTAGTCGAGATGGCAAGACATTGGCTTCTGCAAGCAGTGACAACACCATCAAACTGTGGCACCTGCAAACCCAAAAACCCATCGCTACCCTCACCGGGCATAGCAATTCGGTCTATAGCGTTGCTTTGAGTCCAGATGGCAAGACATTGGCTTCTGCAAGCTTTGACAAAACCATCAAACTGTGGAATCTGGAAAGCCAAAAACCCATCGCTACCCTCACCGGGCATAGCAATCCGGTCTATAGCGTCGCCTTTAGTCCAGATGGCAAGACATTGGCTTCTACAAGTGACGACAAGACGATCAAACTGTGGAATCTGGAAAGCCAAAAACCCATCGCTACTCTCACCGGGCATAGCAATGAGGTCTATAGCATCGCCTTTAGTCCAGATGGCTTGAATTTGGCTTCTACAAGTGACGACAAGACGATCAAACTGTGGAATCTGGAAAGCCAAAAACCCATCGCTACCCTCACCGGGCATAGCAATGAGGTCTTGAGCGTCGCCTTTAGTCCCGATGGCAAAACTTTGGCTTCTGCAAGCAGTGACAACACCATCAAACTGTGGAATCTGCAAAGCCAAAAACCAATCGCTACCCTCACCGGACATAGCAATTCGGTCTATAGCGTCGCCTTTAGTCCAGATGGCAAGACATTGGCTTCTGCAAGCAGTGACAACACTATCAAACTGTGGCACCTGCAAAGCCAAAAACCGCTCGCTACCCTCACCGGGCATCAAGGTTTGGTCTGGAGCGTCGCCTTTAGTCCAGATGGCAAAACTTTGGCTTCTGCAAGCAGTGACAACACCATCAAACTGTGGGTTTGGGATTTCGATAAACTAATGGCATTAGGTTGCAATTGGATCGACGATTATCTCAGAACAAACCCGAAAGTGACAGAAGAGGATAAACAGATGTGTGCTGATTACCTCAGTCAACAGTCAATCCAATAGAATTTAGGCAAAAACCGACAGCCAACCAGATGTTCGCACTACATTTTTTTTACCACTACTTCCACTTTTTCCGTTGTCCATTCCTCACTCGCATCAGTCACAACCCTAATATTTCGCTGCGGCGAATCTTCATCCACAACCGCCACCAGCATCAGATTATTAAATCTTGCTATTTAATTTTCACTTTTGTCGTTAGTCGAGGTTTGGGGAGTTCAAAAGTCGGTATGTGCTAACTCTGAGGGATATTGCACTGATGTCCATTGGAATATAAAGTGTAAAACTCCTGGAGTGCTGACATTTGTTCTCTCAATCTAGATATCTCTACATCCAAGGGAGGGAGTAGTTTCTCAAGGTAGCGAACCTCACTAAACCACAGTCGTAACTCGGGTTTGAGATTTGCATAGAGCGTTTCGGGACAGGAGAGTAATATTGCTGTTATTATCTCTGCTACGAATGGCTGGTGCGGCCACTTCCCTACAACAGACATTGCATCCGAGTCATCGCTTGACAAGCATTGGTGAACAATATCAAACAGTGAATTTAACTCAATAGCTGGCCGTAATTTCTCAAGTGTCTCTGCCGTCTCTGAGGAGGTATTCACCATAGTTGTGAATTCAACAGGCCAATGGTGCAGGATGGTACTGACAAATGAAGCAATTGAATCAGGTTGCTCTTTTCTCAGAATGTCTGGGAGTATTTCTGCAAAGTAAGGAGCAACACTACGCCACTGATGTAAATCACAAGCAACATGAAAAAAGGTTTCTGGCAACCTTTCACTCTTCTGCAATAAAATATAACCTCGACATTGATTAGTGACGGGATCGACAGGTTCAAATGCTTGCCATAACAAAGGCAGAGAAACCCAGTGAGGTGGATATTTGAAACGGGCAACATCCAGCAGAAGAACTAGATCCCGCTGTGGATGATAGCCACCAATTGGTGAAAAGTGACCATCACCCGTTTGTCCCAATACCTTTCGGCTGTAGGAAACAACTAGATGAATATCACCTGACGCTGCAGTCACCTCCTCAACTGCTTGCCGAAAATTTTCCAAGCTGCTTTGGTAGTAACGGTTAGGTTTTACAACAGCACCGTTGCAACGTGCGATACAGACAAACTCATCAAAGGTGATACCGTTTTCTTTAATGACTGAAAGAGGTAAGCAACAGTCTAAAAATTCCTCTCCATACCATCTCCACACCCCTTTCCAAATGCGACCGGGATCGATGGATAAGGCATTAAGAACAACAACTAAACTACCCAATCCACAAAAAGCAGGTTCTGCTTGAGTATGAAACTGTTCAGCTAGAGCAAAATACCCTTCCATACCTCCCAATGCCAAGGCTTCTCGAAATATTTGCCTTCCCTCTACGGAGGAAAAGGCAATAGCAGAATCTGGGAGTGAACGACGATAAAACCCTTGAGCAGACATGGAGTGTTTTAACCCTTATTGCTTATGGTGCTAATAAATATTATGCAATAGCGTCACATTGATAATGATGAATGCACTTATTTACTATTTTTTTCAATTTTAGCAATAAAACGCTGCAAAGGTTTGAATTTTTGGGGTGCAAATTTTAAAAAGGTGATTATTTGCGAGGGAAAGCTAGGCATAAAGCTGATGAAACAATTCGGGGAATTGCCACAGACCGAGCATTATGCAGCTCGGATAGATCAAGCTTTTCTGAATAGCCTCAATCACACCATTGATGTTGTATAATAGTCAGGTAAACAGTTGTAAAAGTTGCAATCAATCAAATTTAAATCGGTGATAGGGATGGGCAATGAGGTGGTCGATTCTCAGGGGATTTATATTGACTTTGCTGATAACGATATGGGAATTACCCAATATGTCACAGCGTCACTTTCTGCTCCCTTGTTGGTTGGCACAACCAGCCATTTTATCAAGAATTCCTCTCAATTATCGGATAATTACAGAGAAAAAAAGGAGATTTAAAGTGTTTTCTGTAAGTTGGTAAAGGTACTAAATTTCGGATAAAACTTCGGCTGCGTCACACTTAATTAATAGTATTTAGTTGGGTAGGCGCGGGTTTTTGAAATTGTTGGTTTTAGCCTCAGATTGTTGGTGAACCCGCCCCTACAGTGACTGCAAAATATTTAAAAAATGTAAAATTTTGTATATGAATTGACCGAACTTCAGGAAAATAGACGATAGTTGATATGCAAGAGATTTTAAGCGTCCGCGAAAACAAATTTTAATCAGGTAATAAAATGGTAGTAGCAGCACCTGTTCAATCCGGCAGTCAGTCGATTTTTCAAACTCGCTACGACAACTTTATCGGCGGCAAGTGGGTGCCACCGGTGAAAGGGAAATACTCGGAAAACCTGTCTCCAATTACAGGAAAATCAATTTGTCAAATCCCCCGATCGACCGCCGAGGATGTAGAATTGGCACTAGATGCCGCCCACGCCGCGAAAGACAAGTGGGGTAAGACTTCCCCAGCCGATAGGGCGAGGGTTTTACACAAAATTGCCGATCGCATCGAAGAAAACCTCGATCGCCTCGCCATCGCCGAAACCTGGGACAACGGCAAACCAATTCGCGAAACCCGCCTCGCAGACATACCGCTGGCGATCGACCATTTCCGCTACTTCGCAAGCTGCATCCGAGCCCAAGAAGGGTCGATCGGCGAACTCGACGGAACAACAGTCGCCTACCACTTCCACGAACCCCTAGGCGTCATCGGACAAATCATACCCTGGAACTTCCCGATATTAATGGCCGCCTGGAAACTCGCCCCAGCCCTCGCCGCCGGAAACTGCGTCGTCCTCAAACCAGCAGGCCCCACCCCCGCCTCAATCTTGGTACTGATGGAAATCATCGCCGACTTAGTACCAGACGGCGTTATCAACGTCATTAACGGGCCCGGCGCCGAAATCGGCAAAACCCTAGCCACCAGTCCTCGGATTGCCAAAGTCGCCTTCACCGGCGAAACCACCACGGGCAGGCTAATCATGCAATACGCCTCCCAAAATGTCATCCCCGTCACCTTAGAATTAGGCGGTAAATCCCCCAACATTTTCTTTGAAGATATCTGCGCCCAAGATGATGAATTCCTGGACAAAGCAGTCGAAGGATTAGTCATGTTTGCATTCAATCAAGGCGAAGTGTGCACCTGTCCCTCCCGCGCCTTAATTCAGGAGTCAATCTACGATCGATTTATGGAAAGGGCGATCAATCGCATCCGTCAAATCAAGCAAGACAACCCATTAGATCCGACAACCGCCCTCGGCGCGCAAGTCTCCGTCAACCAGATGGAAAAAATCGCCGAATACGTCAAAATCGGTCACGCCGAAGGTGCAGAATGTCTAATTGGTGGCGAAAGAAACATCTTATCCGGCGACTTGCAAGACGGCTATTACTTCCAGCCGACAGTCTTCAAAGGAAACAACAAAATGCGAATTTTCCAAGAAGAAATCTTCGGCCCAGTATTAGCAGTCACCACCTTCAAAGACGAAGCCGAAGCATTAGAAATTGCCAACGATACCCTCTACGGTTTAGGTGCAGGAGTTTGGACTCGCGACATCAACACCGCCTACCGCATGGGCCGCGCCGTTCAAGCCGGCCGCGTGTGGACAAACTGCTATCACCTATATCCAGCCCACGCAGCATTCGGCGGCTACAAATCATCTGGTATCGGGCGCGAAAATCACAAAATGATGTTAGATCACTACCAGCAAACTAAGAATTTGTTGGTCAGCTACAGCCCCAAAGCTTTAGGTTTCTTCTAAGGTTTTAGTCATTGGGAAGAAAGAAAGAAGAAAGACACACTTTAAGGATTCGTCAACTCCTTCTTTCTCTCTTCCCTCTCATTCTCTGCGCCCTCTGTGCCCTCTGCGGTTCATTAAAAAAAAGCTCATTCATAAACCAAATAAAATTGCTACACAAACAGACTGCAATGGAAACTGCAAAAGTTACCGCAACAGAATCCGCTTTAAAATTAATTAACTATCTCAAAACCTGGGGGGGTAACAACCAGCCTGAAACCCATACCTTTGTAAGGATTGAGCCAATGTGTGCTAAAAAAAAATA
>NZ_JAUBTF010000092.1:0-18152 GCF_036702355.1 Microcoleus sp. D3_18_C4 | reverse complement strand
TCTGACTACTTTTTCTTTGAAGCATCTTCTCAAATCCCCTTGACAACTGCCATCCAAGCTTAACTTGTTACGAATGGTGTGGTAACCGGGTGTTCTCCCCTTCCACCCTTGTTATGTAAGTTTTGCCGACAATCTGAGATCCGGGGGGAATAAATCCTGGATAGACGCTCTAACCGTCGGTATTTTAAGTTATAAGATGTTCCGGTTCCCTATCGAGAGCATCCTTCCAATTGCTCAGAAAGCGAGGCAAATGGGGTAGCCAAAACATCCGTTGAACGCACTTATGATACCTCTATTCAGCAACGCTACCTTAAACTATTATATGTTAAGGAGAAAAAATAGTTAGCGTTCGCCGTCATCTTCCTACTACTGAAAAAATACTTAATGGGGCGATGGGCACCATTGAACTTTTATTGCCCAGTAGAACATAGCCCTACTCAATTGAGTGGAATACTGTACACCCAATTAAATATTACCTGGTTTTAGCCAGCCAAAAACTTCGCCTAAAGTTAACTGCATTTCCGGCATAAACTTGGGCATCGGAAGTATATCTGTTGGTTCTTGCAATGAAATCGGCTGCTGGCTTGCGGGATAGGCTAAAATGTTTTTTTCATCGGGATCGAGCAACCAACCCATCTGACAACCGGCATTCAAACAGTGCAAAATATTGTTTGTGACTTTGGTTTGGCTTTGGGCTGGGGACAATATTTCTATTGTCCAGTCTGGGTGAGCATTAAATGTATTGGCAATTTCGCCGTCAGCGTCTAGCGGAATGCGATTCCAAACAAAAATCGCGACATCGGGGACAATAGAACGTCCGCCAAAGGTGCAGCGAAGTTCTGGTAGGGCTAGGGCAATTTGCGGTTTCTCTGCGATGTCGTTGATGACTGTTACGAGTCTGCCTTGTAGTTTGCTGTGTTTTCCTTGTGGCATAGGTTTTTGGACGATCGCACCTTTGATGTATTCGCTCGCGGGTTTGGTTTCTGGGAGTTGCAAAAACTCGTCGAGGGTGATAGTTTTTTGAGGTGCTTGTACCATATAGAGATCGCCCGTTTGAAGTGTGTTGGGGTAACAGTTCCAGTATATTTGAAGTTTCGTCACTTTTGGTGCAATAATCGAACTCAAAAGACTCTAAACTGTAGCTAGCCCGATCGACTGTTTCCACGATAAGCAGTCGATCACATTCATTGAGGCAGAATTTGGCACGGCTCGCGTCAGTCGCATCTATAAACTGCGATTCCTAGCATTCTTTCCTCTAACTACTGACTAATGACTCATAACTTCTTCCTATGTCAAAAAAAATAATTAAAGCAATTAAATCGACTGGTATTTTAGGGGCGATCGCCTCTTTGACTGTTTTGTTATTCGGCGGTTGGAGTGGCACCGTGATCGGCTGGCTGATGGGTACGGCGGCGGGCTTTATTAGCTGTCGGGAGCAGAAGGTTTACAGCCCGAAAATGGGTGCGACTATCGGCAGTTTAGCGGGATTAGGATTGGGAGTTTGGCTATTAATTGCAAGTGTGGTAGAAGGGGTTTTGATTAGACCTTTTTCTGGGCAATCGGCTGTGGCTTTGCCGACTACGCTGCTGTACGGGATTTGCAGTTTGACGATCGCAATTTTGACAGCTACGTTAATGGGTGCTTTGCAGGGTTTGCAGGGGGAACGCCAGCGGCTGGCAACTTTGGTGACATTAGCTTTTATTCTAATTCTGTTTCCGTTTATCGACATTCAGGCTCAGACTGGCTGGATTGCTACTGTAGTACAGATTCAAATCTTTATTATGTTGGCGCTGGGTTTGAATATTACTGTGGGTTTTGCGGGTTTGTTGGATTTGGGATATGCGGCGTTTTTTGCGATCGGCGCTTACACGACGGCTTTGCTATCTTCTGGCCAGTTAAATATTGCTTGGAACTTTTGGGTGGTACTGCCGATCGCGGCCGGTGTAGCTGCGATCGCGGGCGTAATCCTGGGTATTCCGACACTGCGGCTCAAGGGCGATTATTTGGCAATTGTTACCCTCGGTTTTGGCGAAATTATCCCGGTTGTCTTTAGGAATTTAACGGCGATTCGGATTGATGAACCAGTCTCGAAGATTGTTGCGGCTGTTTTGGGTAAACCCGAGTTGGTGCTGTGTCTGGTTGGGTGCGATCGACCTTTTAACCTCACCGGCGGCGAAGCGGGAATAAACCCGATCGGGCGTCCATCTCTCCCCATTGTCGGCACTTTCAGCACCGGCAACTACTTTCCTTGGTACTACCTAATTTTGCTGCTAGTTGTCTTCGCTTACTTCATGATTTCACGGCTGCGAGATTCCCGCTTGGGGAGGGCGTGGAATGCCATGCGCGAAGATGAATTAGCGGCGAGTGCGATGGGGATTAACCTGGTCAAAACCAAACTTTCGGCTTTTGCGATGGGAGCGACGTTTTCTGGCTTTGCAGGGGCATTTTACGCCGCCTATATCAGCGCGATTTTCCCCAGCGTTTTCGACTTCTCGGTGTCGGTAATCATCCTGTGTATGGTGATTTTAGGCGGTTTGGGGAATATGACGGGGGTGATTTTGGGCGCGATCATTATCATGTCTGCCGATCGACTTTATCTGCCACAATTAGCGCAAGTCCTCAAGGGTTTTCTGAATACTTTTGTACTCCCCAGGATTGCAATTCCCCAGTTGCGAGACTTTCTGGCAACCAGTTTAGACCCGATTCAAATGCGCTTATTTCTATTCGGCTTAACTCTGGTTGTCATGATGCTCGTGCGGCCAGAGGGGCTGATTCCTGATAAGATACACCAAGCTGAACTGCATTCGGATGCTGAAGCGAGCAATGAGTCTTTAGCAGATTCGAGAAGTCAATAAATAGGTAAGGGCAAAAACCATAGTATTTTGTATGTGGGTTTAGCTAAGAATCTAGGATGCAAGGGAGTTTATGAGTGTAAAACTCCCCTCCCCATCTAATGTTTATTTGTAACCGACTACTTAGTAAGGATGAAAGATTAGCCATGAGAAATGTAACTGCTACTGCTTTTATCGTTGCGGAATTTAGAGCAGAAGAGAATGAAGAGGCAATTCCTCTCTACACTGATCATGTAGTAAAAATCTGGCTGAATGAGGAAACAAAAAAAGTAGCTAGCCAAATAGCTCAAAACTCTCCTGCAGCTAAAGAAATGGTTAAGTTGCGGACTAAATATTTTGATGATGTTTTGTCCAATCAAATTTTAGGAGGTTGCAAACAAGTAGTTATTTTAGGTTCGGGTTTGGATACTCGTGCTGCTAGAATTAATGGAGAAAAAGTGATTTATTTTGAAATAGACGATCGCGCGACTCTTCAATTAAAAGAAGAAACTCTCAAAGCTAACAAAGTTACTGCTAATGTTTGCTACCTTCCAGGCGATTACGTAAAAGACGGTTTAATCTCCTTGCTGAAACAGAGTGAATTTGATTGCGATCGACAGACATATTTTTTGTGGGAAGGCAACACTACCTTGCTTGACAAAAAAGATGTAATATTTGTATTAGAACAAATTCGCGACAATGTGAAGAGTTTTCGATTGTCCTTTGATTATATGTCGGAAAAGGTGATTTTGAGAACGACGGGCTACCAAGATATCAATGATTACATAGATAAATACGAAAGTATGTATGCACCGTGGATTACTGGGTTTGAAAACATTGCCACTTTGGCTGACGAACTCAATCTCAAAGTTATTGAAAACTTTTCGACTGCTGATTTACACGCACAATATCGCCCTGGCAGTTCGCTCGAATCTAATCTTTTTAAGTTTTATTTTGTTTGTACGTTAGAGAATATGGCCTAAAAACTCCCAATCTCAAATTGATTCGCGTGCGTGAAAGCTCGTTACCTGGACGATCGCACTCCTATAAAATCTTAGAAAACAGAACCAAAATGTCATTATTAGAAGCACAGCAACTTACAATGCGATTCGGTGGTTTGACTGCCGTCAACCAGGTTAGTTTAACATTAGAAAAAGGATCGATCGCCAGTTTGATCGGCCCCAACGGTGCGGGCAAAACTACTTTTTTTAATATGCTGACAGGTATTTACAAACCGAGTGGCGGTCAGTTGCTTTTAGAACAGAAGAATATCACGGGTTTGCCGCCGGATCGCCTGACAACTTTCGGCATTGCTAGAACTTTTCAAAATATCCGCTTGTTTAACAACATGACAGTGCTGGATAATGTTTTAGTAGGTAGACACTGCCGATTGAAAACAGGTTTGTTGGGTGCAATCCTCCGCACTCCGGCTGTGAATCTGGAGGAGCGGGAAGCTAAAATAAAAGCGCTCACTATGCTTGATTTTGTCGGTTTAGGTGCTGCTAAAGCGTCGGAGTTGGCAAAAAACCTTTCCTACGGCGACCAGCGGAGATTGGAAATTGCCAGGGCTTTGGCTTCCGATCCGAAAGTGCTGCTTTTGGACGAACCGACTGCCGGGATGAACCCGAACGAAACGGCTGATTTAACTCGCTTTATTTATCGGATTCGCGATGAGTTGAATTTGAGTATTTTGCTGATTGAACATGATATGAAGGTGGTGATGGGAATTAGTGATCGTGTGAGTGTTATGGAGTACGGTACTAAAATTGCTGAGGGAACCCCGGCCGAAGTTCGCGCCGATCCTCGCGTAATTGAGGCATATTTGGGAAAAGAAGAAGATGGACATGGATAATGGGTATTGTGTGCCGACAGATAAGTGAGGTGGGCAGTGTTATCCTCGGAAGAAGCGATATAATGTTCAGCTAATTAACCCAATAAAATTAGGGGCGGGTTTCACAAACAATCTGTCATTCAAACAGATAATATTTATCAACCCGCCCACGGCGACAGCATTTTATAACGAGCAATTCAACGGAAACGATAGGATGTGCGCCTCGCACACCCTACTGATTAACATTCGGGGTTTTTCCTAAACTTTTGATTTGATTCCCGACATTTTTTTCTTGTGTTTTCTCTGCCTGAAAAACAATCCTAAAAAGATTGCAGTACCTAATACTGTGCTCGGTTCGGGAACGGCTTCTGCTTCTGCTTCTGCCTTGGCGATATTGTTTTTAACTTCTACCAATGTTAAGTTAGTAGCGCTGTTGAATGTCCGGGAATAAACTCCCGAAGTATAAAGGAGGCTTGTTGCTGCACTTCCTTGAGGCAGAAAATTAAAGTTAATGTTTGTTGGCTTAAAGCTTGGGCTGGCGAACCCACTCAAATAAATTCCCTCAGAAGAGTCTAAACCGCTGGCAAATTGAAAAGAGTCTAACAAAATGTTAGTAACAGTGTTAATCACCCAGAAAGATATACTGCCATTCGCCCTGGCGCGTTCGGATTGGGGGTTGTCAACTGATGTTAAAAGAGCTAAAAATGTCTGAAAATTGAAGGAAAAAGTTTCTTCGGAATCAATGAAGAACTCGCCGATAACTGCTGCTTGACTTTGGGCTAAACCGGAATAGTTATTCCCGCTGCCTATGACTCCACTTTGCGAGAGATTTGCTGCCAGCAATTCGTGACAGTTAGATAGAAAAACGGCCTCAGCGTTCGCTTTGCTAATAACTGAATTGGTGTTAGCTAGTGTCTGAGCGTAAGTGTTAGTAACTGTACCTGTTTCAGTCGGTATGTGACTAAAGTTGTCAATGGTTACTGCTGCTGCAGAACCTGCGATTATTGCAGCACTACTAGGGGCAATGCCTACAGTCAAACTGGTTACTAAAGGAGTTCCTAATAAAAAGGCGATCGATCCACTAATGTGATTGAATTTCATGGTAAATCTCCTTAAATTTGAAAATTGAAAAATTTTAAGTGCTATTATTGGTAACTTGTAGCGGTTGATTTCGCTTACGTATTAATACTACCTACTTACTTAGAGTTTTTTGTAAAGCTACTGTCAAGAATTCTAGTGTTTAAGTAAAAATTCTGTAAAGTTGGTCGCCATCGCTACTAAAAATACATTGTATGGGAGCTAGGGCGGGTGTTGACCTAAGTAAAATTACTGATTACTATAAAAAAAGTTAATTTTAAATAAATGCAATAAAAATTTATAATTAGTCTGGATAATATAATAAAGCACAAAGCAGAAAGAGTAATTATGTTGGAAATTAAAGACATTCACACCTACTACGGAAATATCCACGCTCTCAAAGGAGTATCGCTAACAGTCTCGCAGGGAGAAGTTGTGACATTAATCGGCAGCAACGGGGCGGGGAAAACGACCACTCTCCGCACGATTCAAGGACTGCTGCGCCCGCGCCAGGGCACTGTATTATTTGAGGGAAAGCCTTTAGAAGCACTATCTACAGAGGCGATCGTCCGTTTGGGGATTTCTCAAAGTCCCGAAGGGCGGCTGATTTTTCCGCGAATGACGGTGCAAGAAAACCTGGAAATGGGTGCTTATCTCCGCAACGATACTCTCGGTATCAAGTCCGATATGGAAAAAGCATTAAATTTATTTCCTCGTTTGCGAGAAAGAATTAGTCAAAAAGGGGGAACTCTCAGCGGCGGGGAACAGCAAATGTTGGCGATCGCCCGCGCTTTGATGTCGCGCCCCCGCTTGTTATTATTGGACGAGCCGAGTATGGGATTGGCACCGATGTTAGTCAGTCAAATTTTTGCGATCGTCCGCGATATTAATGCTGAAGGAACAACTATTTTACTGGTGGAACAAAACGCCCGCATGGCTTTAAGTGTAGCCCACCGTGGCTATGTCATTCAAACTGGTCAGGTTGTAGTCGCCGGTACTGCTAGCGATTTGCAGTCAAATGAAACTGTTCGTAAAGCATATTTAGGTGAAAGTTAAATATGGGGATTGGGCATTGGTAATAAATTATTGGTTATTGGTAATTGAAACTGACAGATAACCAATCACAACCAACAAATAAACAATAACAAATAACAAATTACCCTATTTGCGATCGCAACTTCCCCGTTTCCAATTCTGTCTCAAAAGCCGCGCGCACCTTTTCCCACTCCGCTTGAGCTTCCAACAGGCGATCACGCGCCGTACTCACATCAAAAACCTGTTCCCCTCCAGACTCAACCGCCACGCGGCCCATATACTCCAACTCCTTGCAAACAGCAGAAAAAGACACCGCTCCTAAATTGGCGCTGCTCGACTTCAGCGTGTGAGAAGCCAGCTTCAAACTATCAGCATCGCCGAGAAAAATAGCCTCCTTAATAGTTTCTAAATGTTGTGGTGCGTCTACCAAATATATCTTAATCAGCTCCCCCAAAAAATCCGGGTCTTCATCATCGTCTAGCTCGCGGAGATTTTGCAAAATATGAAAATCTATCGGCGAATCGGCTCCCGGTTGAACGCTCGAAGATGCCGCAGTATCACTGTCAACTCGATCGGAAATATCTTGATTTTTTTCCTCAGTAACCGCATCCAATTCATCCCGAATCAGAGGTGAGCACTTGCTCAAGGCGATCGCCAACTCTTCCCGGCGCACCGGCTTAGTAATATAATCGTCCATACCTGCTTCCAGACACTTTTCGCGATCGCCCTGCATCGCATTAGCAGTCATCGCAATAATTCTCGGCTTCTTGTTAGCAGGCCATTCCTGACAAATGCGGCGCGTCGCTTCCAACCCATCCATGTTCGGCATCTGCACATCCATCAGCACAACATCGTAAGATTGCCGCTTCAGGGCCTCCAAAACCTCCAACCCATTAGCCGCAATATCAGCCCGATATCCTATCCTGTCGAGTAAATGCGTAGCGACTTTTTGATTCACCACATTGTCCTCAGCCAGCAAAATCCGAATCTGACTAGAATTAGTTGCATCCTGTCCGGCAGAATTCGCCGCAACCTGCCTCAAAACAGCAGGCGTCCGCTGCACGCGGTGCTGTTCTTGAGAATTTTCAAAATACTTCAATCCCGAAGTCACAGTCACCACATTTGAAACTTCTCCCCTGCCGCTTCTGCCAGTAACATATCCAAAAACTTGCAGCAACACATTATAAAACTGTGACTGTTTTAAAGGCTTAGTTAAAAAAGCAGAAAAATGTACCTCTGTAGTTTCAAGTTTTTTCCAAACTTCCGCCTTACTTAAATAAGTAAACAGCACCAAAGGTAGGGCAATTTTGCGAGGGTTTTTAACCATGACATTCGGATTTAGGCCGTCGCCGCCGGACAAATTGCTCAGCTCAAATTTCCGAATCTCCACAGCCAACGCCACACCGTCCATATCTGGTAGATTCATCGCCAAAATAGCTAAATCGAGCGGCGAGTTTCCTTTGATGATTTCCAAAGCCTCAGCACCAGAAGTTACAGCCACGGGTATCATTCCCCAAGACTCTGCCTGACGGATCAAAACTTGCCGATTAATGGCATGATGCTCAACAATTAATAAGTGCTTACCAGCGGCAAATTCCGGTCTTTTTTCCTCAGCCCGGAGGTCATTCGCTTCAGCAGCCACCGTGAAATAAAAAATCGAACCCGAACCCGATATCGACGGCGGAGTAAATTCTGCAGGCGACCTTCCAGCGATACTTTGTCCGATCGCAGAAACTGCCGGTTGAGACTTAGAACTTCGCGGATCAACCTGGCTGACAACCCACATTGTACCGCCCATCATATCGCTCAAACGCTGGCTGATAGCCAGTCCCAAACCCGTCCCGCCGTAATGTCGCGTTGTCGAAGCATCCACCTGCGAAAAAGCTTTAAACAGGCGATCCATCCGGTCTGGCGGAATGCCAATTCCCGTATCTTGGACAGCAAATTGAATCTCGTATTGTTTGCTACGTGCCAACTCTCCCTGGTTAATTAATAGCGGTTGTGGCGCTATAATATTGATTTTATCTAGTGAACTATTAGCAGCTACCTGTTCAATTTGCCTAGCCGTACAGCACACTACAATTTCTCCAGATTCTGTAAACTTAACTGCATTGCCCAGCAGATTTACCAAAATTTGGCGCAGTCTCGTGACATCTCCTAAAATGTTTTTCGGAACAGAATCATCAATAAAGTAAGCCAGCTCTAAACCTTTTTCTGAGGCTCTCGGAGCCAGTAATTCCAGAGATTCTTCTATACAATTTTGCAGCTCGAAGGGGCTGCGTTCCAAATCCAATTTTCCAGATTCAATTTTGGAAAAATCGAGAATATCGTTAATAATAGTCAGCAAAGCATCGCCGCTGGTACGAATTGTCTCCACAAAATCTCGCTGTTCAGGAGTTAGTTCCATATCCAGCAGCAAGCCCGTCATCCCGATGACCGCATTCATCGGAGTGCGGATTTCGTGACTCATAGTCGCTAAAAATTCGCTCTTAGCTCTATTAGCAACTTCCGCCGCTTGTCGCGCTTGATCCAAAGCTTCATTTTGCTCTGCTAACTGTCGCTGTCGCTGAACTTCGGTTTCTAAAAGTTGTGCTTGAGCTAAAGTAATTCCAACTTGCGCGGCCACATCTTCTAAAAGTTCAATTTCGTCGGGATTCCACTGGCGAGTTGCATCGCACTGGTGCAAAGTAATAATTCCATTCGGTTCTCCTTGATAGGAAGTGCGAACAGCCAACATAGATTTTAATCCGATGCGGCGACACATCGGCCCCGAAGATTCCAGCAAAGGATCGGCAAACACATCGGGAGATGCTAGGGCTATATCCTCAGCGAGGAGTTTTTCAGTGTACGGGTTATAAGTGACAGAAAGTTCTAAATCTAAAGCCGATTCGTGACCGGGTTCCAAGTATTCCGCAACGCAAGGAAGGTGGGGATAAGGTTCGGAAAGATAGGTATGAATTGTACAGCGATTGACACCAAATACGCGGCCGATTTGGGTGGCGGTAGTTTGGAAAATTTCTTGAGTGTCTAAGGTCGATCGCACTTTTTGAGTAATTTGTTTGAGTAGTAAAACGCGCTGGTACTGACGTTGCAAAGTTCGCTCTCGCTCTTCGCGGGCAATTTCTGCGCCGATGTAATTGCCCATCAACTTTAAAATTTCAAAATTCAGCGGTTTAAAAGGAGATTTAGTGGTGCGGGAAGTAAAGCTCAAAGTGCCAAAAACTCGCCCTTGCACTATTACCCTCGTCCCCACAAAAGCCTCCAACTTGCGGACGCTGTAAGCGGGGTGGTTGCGCCACTGAGTAGTGCCGGCTGATTCGACAGAAATAGGTTCGCTCGATCGCAAAACCTCTCGCTCAAAGGTTCTGCTCAAAGCAAAACCGTCTCCTTTAGCAAATCCAAAGGGAAAATCTTCCGGTACATAAGCCGCAATCACTTCGTAGCGATCGCCCAAAACCCTGCCCAACAGCCCGATATCCATCCCAAACTGACTACAGCCCATCGCCAGCAACCGGATCGTTCGATCGTCAAAAGAGCCTTCCGAGCTCACCATTACCTCGTAGAGCGATCGAATTGCCCGCTCGCTTTCCCGCAGTTCCTCAACTCCTTCGAGGCGGTTGCAGACATCGTGCAAAGTCCCGAAAATTCCCGCTATTTCGCCTTGCGAATTCCGGCGGACTTGGGCAAATAATTCTACGGAAACAAAGCCGGAATTACTGTGAATTCCCAAGGAGTTTTTTTCCGAAACCGACTTGGACTTAAATCGCAGTTCTCGCCGTTCAAATTCCGACTTCCCGGACAGCAAAGACTCCAATAAATTTGCACATTGCTCGCGCTCATCTGGATGCACCCACTCTAAAAAATTAGTTTGCAAACTTTCGGAAACCGCATAATTAGTAATTTCCGTCCAAGCGCGGTTGAGGAATTTCCAAACCCCCGCCGCATCTATGTGGAAAATTACTGTTGCTTTCAAAGAGTCAAATAGATGGAATTGTTCTCGATCGTGCTCGCGGTTTTTGACTTCAAACTGCTTGTTTAGAGTAATATCTGTATGAGTTCCTACTACCCGCAGCGGTTTGCCAGTAGCGCTGCGTAAAACTTGACCCCGGTTCAGCACCCAGACAGTGCTGCCGTCTTTACAGTACATCCGATATTCGGCTGCAAAATCCGGTGTCTTTTGGGCGAAGTGTTCTTCTAAAGCTGCCTTTACCGAGTCAATATCATCTCGGTGGATGCGACTCCACCATTCCGATCGGCGATTCGAGATTTCCCCTTCTTGGTAGCCCAGCATTTCTTGCCACCGCGCCGAATAAAAAAACTCATCTGTTTCGAGATTCCAGTCCCAAATCCCCTGATTGTTGACTGCAGGGGGGAGATTTGGCCGCTCTACGAAACTGTGGTAAGAAATTTCAGCCATCTCGTGGCTATTTGCTGCTGTCCGCTGTATTTCTGCTGAGAGTTTTTTGTATTGAGCGTTGCTAGATTCTAGCTGGCGCTGCAAAGCAATTAAGCCAGAATGCAGAGATTTGGAATCCAGCGCTTGTAAAAGGATAGTTTTAGGATTAATAATCCCGATCGGGTGATTTGTTTCGTTGATGACTAATAAAGGCAACTGGCAGTAGTGTTTTTGCAGCAGCGCCACGGCTGCTTCGAGGCTAGAGTGCGATCGCACCAGTGGCGGCGAACTGCTGCAAATTGCTCCCGCTTTAATTTTGTTAGAGTCTCTTCCCAGCGCCTGCAACTGCACGATATCCCGCGAACTTACCACCCCAACCAGTTTGTGAATGTTGGGATTTGTAAATTTGGAATTGTGAGCAGCACCAGTCGAGTGTTGATCGGGGGTTTCAGTGATTAATACATAACTAACATTGTGTCTAAACATCAGTTGCGCCAAGTAGCGAACCGAAGAATTAGAAGGAGCGTGAATTATTCGTGAGGCTGCTATTTGAGGGATTTGATAAAGTTTAATTAAACTTGCGGGCAGCTCTAATTTATGATGCACAATTGGTAGCGGCGGAGGGAACGCGAAAGCCGCAGGTAGCGAAGCGCTGCTAATTGCTTTTGGTGTCGATTCCCCAATTTCCTGCAACACTTGCACCAAGCTTTGAGAGCTAATTAAACCGACAAGTTCTTCAGCCTCGCTGACGACGGGCAAATGGCTGATCTGATTTTTATCCAGCAGATTGGCTAAGGCAAAAAAGTCGGGAATTTCCGATTCTCGGGCTACAGTTACGGTTCTGATCATGATTTGCTCGATCGCAAATCCCCTCAAAGCAGCGCCGATCGAATTTAGCTGTACGATATCTCGCGCTGTAAAAATCCCCAGCACTGTCTGGCTGCTAGGATAGGGAGCTTTTGAGCCGTTGAGAGGCCGCCCGTTGCCTCCTGCGTGTAGCGCACGCGGTACACCGTTGTAGAAACCCGACTGTTCCCGCGATTGTGGGGAAGTCCCGTTCGTGGGATTTCCGAGTTGATAATTCCCGCGCGGTTCTACCACGAGGACGTAACTGGCTCCTGTGCTACTCATCAGCTCGATCGCCTTTTCTACGGGCGTCTCAGGGGTGACGGTGAGGGGATTGCGGTTGATGACCTGACTGAGGGAGGGAATAAACATCAGGGGGCATAAAAGTGATATTTGTTGGAAAAAGCCGATCGCGAGCAGCAGGTTGATTGAGAGGCTTTACCCGCGAGATTTCCAAGCGCGCTCAAAGTTTCTGTACGATTCAACTCACCCATACTTCCAGCATCTTGGCATTTAAAATTAATTCCGTGCCATATCCTGATAATTGACGGCTTCTGACTTCCAGAACCAATGCTATCTGCCAGAGGGCGGACATGAAGGCGGGCGGGTAATTCCTCGCCTAGCCTAACTGCTGCGGGTTTACGAGCAAGAATTTCTGCGATTGTCTAGACTGCACCCTACTTTCTGCCCCTCAACGGAACTCTCGCTCACATTCTGTTTGAGGCCAGATACCTGCACCCTACCAATTTACCAGCGACAGGAGGGGAATCACAACATGACATTTAGGTATTGCAACTGTGCAATTGGGGGTTCGAGGGTTCGAGGGTTCCAGGGTTCCAAGGCCAAGCAGGCAGAAAATAAATAATTTTGAGCATAACTAATTCTATCTTATCCCAATTATGGCCCAGAGGATTTGAGCTTCAATTCTGGCGATCGAACTTGATGAGAATAGCGCTGTTCCCTGCCAGTGTAAAACTCGCATTGCCGCCCTTGAGCCTTAAACTACCAACAACCTCATCCATTGTTTTAGAACTGAACTCCCGCACCGTGCCATTACCAGTTTTTATCAGCTCCGAAATATCAGCATTAACAGTGTAAGATGTTGCTCGGTCATTGACAACCAGCAAGTAAACATTCTTGCTAGCATCAAGAGTTGCAACTGCCATTAAATCCGAACTATTAGTGATAGGAAAAAAGGTAGCTTTCCCGCCCTGCAAAGCCCTAATTCCCATCCGTAAAGCATAGTAGCCTGCGCGCCGTTTTCCCCCGTCCCCTAGCAAACCTTCCGCCCCTGCGGGCTTGCCCCAGTCGTACAAACAGAATATGTGACTGCCGTCAATATAATTATCCCCCGGTTGAGAACCTCGAATCAAATTCTTAATCAAATTTAAAGCTAAAGATAAATCACCGTAGCTCATGTTGTAAGTTCCCCATTCTCCTACCCAAAGCTGCGAGTTAGCGCGGACAGTACCGTTCATCCAGCCGCGCACTTTGCGGGTGTAGCTAGAAATATCTGCATCGTAGTTGTGGACATTGACTGTATCGAAATAATTCGGTATTTCCTGCAAAGCACTAGCCGGCCAATTGCTGCCGCCTATGGTTTTCGGGCCGTGGATGCGGTAAGTGCGCGAAGGCAAATAAGTTTTATAAACAAAGTCGATCGCATCTTTTGCCACCTTAACCAATTCAAAATAGTCAGCCCTAGTCCCGCCCCAACCCTGATCGCGATTGTCCGGTTCGTTGTGAATTTCCCAATCATCAACGCGGTAATCATTGCGAACATTCAGCCAATAAACCGTAGCAAAAACGTGTTCCCACCACTCGTTCCAATCTTCTCCTGTGCGCGGCGGATTCAGTTGCAGTGCCCAACTGGGATTCCAGTTATTATCAACATTACGAATACTCACAACCGGGCGAATATTTGCTTGTTTGAGACTATTAAAAATAGTCCTGGCATTGCCTTGCCAAACCCTACCTGGTCGTCCCGACCACCAATAATCGCTACCCTGGGGCGGATTAGTCATCATCTGATCCCAATGTGCCCAATTAATTATATTGGGATTTGTCTTAATTTCGTCAATAGATGGCCAACCGTATTTACCATCATCATCTTCAGCTTCCCACCGGGACATCCCGCCGTAAATGCGGTAGGTATTAATTCCCAAATCTTGCAAATCTTTGATGTCGAAATTGATATTGCCTTCGACTGCACCGATGTAGCGAGTGCTGACACCCGCAGCAGTACCGGAAATTTTAATTGTTTCGATGTTTTGAGCAAAAGTTGTCGTTCCGCTGAACAACTCTAGGCTGAGGGCAATTAAAATGGCGATGGTAAAATTCCGAATAATTGTTTTTGATAACACTGGGTTAATAACTCATGACAAACTGCCTAATACCTACTGACTAATTAACTTCAAGCGACGCTGAAGTTCGCCCGCCGCCGTAGCAATTACGACCGCCAAAATCGGGTGCAGCGGCTCACTGTGCCGAACTTCTGTAAAAGTGAGCGCATGGAACAAAGTAAAATATGCACAGACTAGCAACAGTGGCAAAAACTCCCGCCAGCGATGCCGCACAACTATCATGCCCAAAGCAGCAAATACAGGCAAATTTCGCGACGCTAACATGCCGACAATCCGTTGCGGCGAAAAGAAGAGCCGCATTGCCTTCACATTCAACAGAGCGTGATAAGGCCAGTCACTTATAGGGTTTCCCAACCAGAAAAAAACTGCCTTTTGCAAACAATACCAGAGATAGACAGCAGGCTCGCGGAGGATGGAAGCGATCGCCCGTTTGGTAAAATAGCGATCGCCCTCAATTGTAAAAGCATTGTGTCCCCCATTCCGAGCCGGATTTAGTTCTTCCTGCCAAATCTGAACAATATGGCGTTTTGGCAGTTTTTCATAAGCCAAATGATAAAACTCTGGACTTCCTTGCCACAGCAGCGCCGTAGAAACGCTGTAAAGCAAAAAAGTTTTGTGCGTTCGATAATTGTGGTAAGTCCAAGGTGCAGTAATGATGATAATTGCGCCCAAATAAGCAAGAAACAAAGCAATCTTGCGCTTAAAATGCCATTGACGCGGCATCAATAGTGGCACAATTGCTGGAAGCAACATCGCTGTCGGCCGACAAAGATTCGTAATTGCCAGCACCGCACCTGCTAATGAAAAATTTTGCCACTGAGGCTGTTCCAATGCCCGCAACAGGCCCAGCACTGTTAAAAGTATTAAAGGCGTGTATAAAACCTCTGTTTGCAGCAGCCTGACATGAAGAATGAGGGAGGGATCGATCGCTATTAATCCAGCCGCTACTAAGGAACTTTGATGGCCAGTAAAACGCCGTGCCAGGATAAAAGTTAGCGGGATGATTGTCGCCCCCAAAAAAGCTTGTACGTAGACTACAGATGCGGGAGAACGACCAAAAATTGCATAGCATCCCGCCACAAAAAATGGATAAATTGGTGTCCGGCCCGGCCACTCAAAAAAATGACCCTTCAACAACCAGTATGCCAAACCCTCATAGCCCGGTTCGTCGCCTCTGAGACGGGCGGGGGTATCGGGGAGAGTTTGGTTGGTGCGCCACGCCAAATAAAGGCGCAATGCCAGTCCCAGCAGCGTCAGACAAATGAGGGCCGAGACAATTATCCGGTGATTTCTTTGCTGCTGCACTGCCAAGATGTCTGGTGTCATAACAACTGACTGCGAAGATTTGATTTGCCGCTCCCAATTTTTTAGGTTAGGAATGTCAAAAATTATATCATTTCACCTTCCATCTTTTTGGAGAATAGATGTTTTTATACCACAGATTATATTTAATGTGAACGGGCGAGCAAAACGTCTTACGGAACAGCCAGACATCGCGCGATGCAATTGGTCAAAGAACACAACCCCACACTTTCACCAGCCATCAATCGCACCTGGATTGACTCGCTGGGACGTGCGGAGGTCATCGCAATCTACCGCATTCCGCCCTGGGAAATGAGCGGGCGCACTACCGAGGGAATAAGCAGTCGGTGAATATCTCTGCTGGCAGGGGAATAATAATTTTCTCAGTGAATCGCGATCGTCCTACTCATAGTCTCAGTAGCCTTCGGAGGTAACTGGATATGATATTAAATGAACTTACTTGCCAAAAAATCTCTCATGTACCGATTCACTAACTGCGGCTGTTCCTGCTGCACCCAGTGGCTGCAATTAGGAATGTAATGAATCTGAAAATCCCGGACGTAATCTGCAGTTCCATAGGTTAACTCTTTGCCGAAGGCCGCATCATTTTCTCCCCAAATCATCAGCGTCGGAACTTGCAGCACACTCCAATTCTGGCGATCGAGAAATCCGCCAGCTACATTGCGGTAATAATTGAGAGTAGCAGTCAGAGCACCCCGTTTGGCAGCCGCATCTTTGTAAGCTTCGATATCTGAGAAGGTAAAGGTGCTTTTGTCCACTGCCATACCTTCCAAAGCAGCAGAAATTGCCTGATAGTCGCCCAACTGAATTAACAACTCCGGCAACACTGGCAACTGAAATAAAAAGATGTACCAACTTCTCAGCAATTGTTGAGGAGTGCGTAACCCTTCAGCAAACTTGGCCGGATGTGGTAGATTCATCACAATTAATTTATCCACCATTTGGGGATAAGCATAAGCGAAATTCCAGGCGATCGCACCTCCCCAGTCGTGACCAACTAAGACGCAACTTTCGTATCCCAAACCCTGAATAATGCCCTTGACATCTTGCACAAACTCTGCCATCACGTAAGCAGATTGATCGTGAGGTTTGTGGCTGTCGTTGTAACCCCTGAGATCTACAGCGACGACTTTATAATCTGATGCAAATTCCGGGATTTGATGCCGCCAAGAATACCAAAATTCAGGAAATCCGTGCAGCATCAGCATCAGCGGTCCCGAACCTTGAGTGACATAGTGCAGTTTAATGCCGTTCGTAGCGATAAATTCGTGTTTCCAAGCAGCTTCTAGCACAGACATATTTAATGCTTTCTTTAGCTTTAGAAAAATCCTAGCAGTTACTCTGTTTGAGAGGAACCAACTTTAGGCAGATCTAGCAATTCTCCCAGCACTTGTAAACTCTTCCTTTTCTCTTCCTTTGTGGAACCGGCGTCCCGCCGGTGGTTCTTCGCGAAAGGGCTGCGTAAAGAAAAGCCGTAGCACGGGCGAGGGCTAGACGCCATCGCCCGTTTCCCGAAAAGATTGCTATCTCAGGCAAAATAATAGTATAATATTCCTGGCATCTCAACAATTGTCAAGCCCAAAATTACTGATTTTTGAACGCGCAAAAATCCCGAAGCGCAACATTTTGAGGTCTTGTGATGGTGCCAGTTCAATAATTTAGATCGGGCGAGTGTACTAGGAATTAAAGGAGTTAATACTATGTCGGGCGATCGGCTGCAAAACATTGTTAACCGCTTGACAGATCGTCTAAAGCGCGACGTATTAGTTGAAACATCGCTCTACGACATTCGAGAAGTTTTGCAGAGCGATCGCGCGGTGCTTTATCATTTTTACACCCAATGGCAAGGCCGAGTCACTTACGAGATGTTGAGTGCGATCGAACTCTCAATCTTGGGTTCAACGGGGCCAGATGAGTGTTTTAACCACGAATACGCTGCTTTGTACGAAGCCGGCAGAGTTAAATCAATTACAGATATTGAAGTAGAACCAATTAACCCATGCCACCGAGATTTTCTGCGTAGGCTGAAAGTTCGCGCCAATTTAGTCGTGCCAATTTTAACGAACAAAGGACTGTGGGGGCTGTTAATTGCTCATCAGTGCAGCGGGCCCCGCACTTGGTCGCTGTCCGATATTGAATTCATGCAGAAACAAGCGCAAAATATGGCAATGTCTCCCACAATTCAAGATAGTTAATATCGCATCTACTATTAGTACATAATATACCCGGATTTCACCCTCGAATTAGTGTAATCGATCGCCCCCTTGGAGTAGTATGAATCTCAATGTTCAACCGTTCTTCCAGTTCGGGTGCATTCTCTCGGCGATCGCATATTACCAAGCAACCAGAATCCTGTCCCAATCGCTCCCGATACATTCGTAACAAGTTAGAAGGGAGTATATTTTGTCAATACCTCTTTGTATAGAAATCTAAGTGAATAATAATGATAA
>NZ_JAUBTF010000091.1:0-18426 GCF_036702355.1 Microcoleus sp. D3_18_C4 | reverse complement strand
CAATAGTACGACATATAAAAGTTAAAAGCGAATCGTCTCCATACGACGGGAATCTGGTTTACTGGAGTACAAGAATGGGTAAAAACCCAGAAATGCCAAGTAAGGTATCGAAACTCCTGAAAAAGCAAAAAGGGAAGTGTACCCACTGTGGATTGTTTTTCCGTGAAAACGATGTGATGGAAATTGACCACAGAATCCCTAAATCGCAAGATGGAAAGGATTCTTACGATAATTGGCAACTCCTTCACAGACATTGCCACGACACAAAGACAGCTATTGATAGCAGTCTCGGCAACCAATCTGGCTGTAATAGTGCCAAGCCTAAGCCCACCAGAAAACTTGAAAAAGTCGATGATAAATGGGTAATGAGGTATGCGTAACAAGCACCAAAGCATTGAGGAGCCGTGTGAGGTGAAAATCTCATGCACGGTTTTGAAGACCAGCGGGACTGGAGACAGTCTCGCTGAGTTTAATAGCTTGGTTGCTTTGACTACAGGCGAAAAGATTGCTAATCCGAAATGCTTCCATGCGAAATACCGCAAGCTGAAAAAAGCTCAGAAGGCGTTGAGTCGCAAACAAAAAGGGTCAAACAATCGATACAAAGCGCGGCTCAAACTAGCAAAAGTGCATCAGGAAATCAGTGATGCCAGAAAGGATTTTCTTCACAAGTTGACGACTCGATTGGTGTGTGAAAACCAAACCATCGCCGTTGAGGATTTGGCTGTGAAAAACATGATAAAGAACCGAAAACTTGCACTCTCGATCAGCGATGCTAGTTGGGGTGAGTTGATCAGGCAACTTGAATATAAGTGTGATTGGTACGGTCGCACGTTGATCAAGATCGACAGATGGTTCCCGAGTTCTAAACGATGTGGCAACTGTGGGTACATCGTCGAAAAGCTGCCTCTCAATATACGAGAATGGGATTGCCCTAAATGCGGGACTCACCATGACCGTGATGTGAATGCAGCCAAAAACATTCTTGCCGCAGGGCTTGCGGTGAATGTCTGTGGAGCGACTGTAAGACCTCAACAGAGTAAGTCTGTTAAGGCTGGTGCTATGAAGCAGAAACCTAAGTCGTGAGTCTTAGGAATCCCCGTCGCTTCAGCACGGGGTGGATGTCAACTGCGCCTTTCTTAACTTGATTGTGCAGAGCCAACAAATATCAACACTATAAATGCTAAATTAACGATTCGCTTTGGTCAAACAGTTTTACAGGCGATCGCGTGATGCAATGGTCTAGCGGGCAATAAAGCCCCACTCTTCCCCACCAACGACAACAGCAAATCCTTCGGAGAAGAAATTCACATCCGGGTATTGGGGTCGGACAGCCCACCGACCTCGGCGGTCAATAAATCGCCAATTGGCAGAAAATCCTTGAGGATCAAAACTAACGTATGCAGCGGCTAACCCAGAGAGTAGTTACTGATTTGATTGCTGCCTAGCTTCCGACTGTCCCCGAACTGACAACAGAGGGATTAATTCGGTTGAACAGCCGCTAGAATTTGTCCGGCTGTCACCGTTTGCCCCTTTTCACAAAACAACTCGGCAACAGTGCAGGCAACATCAGCAGTAATAGCAATTTCCATTTTCATCGCTTCCAAAATTAACAGGCGATCGCCCTCAGCAACCGCATCTCCAACATTAACCAGCACCTGCCAAACATTAGCCGAAACGTGAGCGACAACTGCCTCACAACCGATCGGCAAAGTAACCTCCGCCGCTGTTTCAGAAGCCACATCCGCCGAGGATTCTGCTGCTGATTCAGCTTCAAATTCCCCGGATGCGGCCCAGCGATCGCGCTCTGCATTAAATGCGGCCTGCTGCTGCGCTTTAAACTCAGCAGCACTGCCCGCAATAGAATGCAAAAACTCATTGTATTCTCTCAAATTAAAAGTAATTTCCTCAACCTTTAATTTAAACTTCCCTTCAATAAATTCTTCCCGAAAGCGGTGCAACTCCTCATGAGAAACCGGATAAAATCGGATTTGGTCAAAAAAGCGCAAAAGCCAAGGTTTACCAGACTGGAAATCCGCCGTTTGTTTGAACCGATTCCACATTTGCACCGTGCGGCCGACAAATTGATAACCTCCGGGCCCTTCCATTCCGTAAACGCACAAATATGCGCCGCCAATCCCCACTGCATTTTCAGGAGTCCAAGTGCGGGCGGGATTGTATTTAGTAGTAACCAAACGGTGGCGCGGATCGAGGGGAGTTGCGACGGGCGCGCCTAAATAAACGTCTCCCAAACCCATCACTAAATAGCTAGCATTAAATACAATTTCTCTGACTTGTTCGATGCTTTCAAGCCCGTTTATGCGGCGAATAAACTCAATATTGCTGGGACACCAAGGTGCATCCGATCGCACAGACTGCATATATTTTTCAATCGCCAACAGCGTCGATTCATCTTCCCAAGATAAAGGCAAGTGCACAATTCGCGCCGGCACTTCCAAATCCTCGATCGCCGGAAGTTCCGCCTCAGCCGCAATCAGCGCCTGCATTAGCTGCTGTTGCGAAATCTGGCGGCTGTCAAAATGAATTTGGAGCGATCGCATTCCCGGCACTAATTCGATCACACCAGGCAACGGATTTGCTTTCAAATGTTCCATCAAGGCGTGCGCCCGAAAACGCAAATTTAAATCCAGCACCAATGGGCCGTATTCAACTAGAATATATTTATCACCAGCTTGACGGTAAGTAACAGCAACCTGTCCCGGAGATTCGGGAATTTTGTGCAAAATTGGAGAGGCGGGAACTGCGGGCAATTTCTCCGCATTTTCCTCAAAAACAGGCAAACAAAAAGTAGAAATTTGCTTATCTTGTGCTAACTCCCGCTGCAAAGCTTCCGCAAAACTCAAACAGTGAAAGCGAATGCTGTCCCCCGGTTTCAGTTGCCCGATTTTCCACAATTCCGACTGCACAATAGTAGCAGGACAGACAAAACCTCCCAAACTCGGGCCGTCAAGACCGAGAATTACAGGCATATCGCCCGTAAAGTCGATCGTGCCGATCGCGTAAGCATTATCGTGAATGTTAGACGGGTGCAAACCCGCTTCTCCTCCGTCTTGACGCGCCCAGGTGGGCTTCGGGCCGATCAGCCGAATGCCCGTCCGCGTGGAGTTGTAATGCACCTGCCATTCTGTAGAGAAAAACATTTCGATGTCTGACTCAGTAAAGAAATCCGGCGCGCCGTGAGGCCCATACAAAACGCCGATTTCCCAATTATTGCTGTAGGTAGGAATTAGTTGCGGAGGCAAAGATATTTCCGCTTCCAGAGTTGCAGTTTGAAGCAGTTTAAGCACATCTCCCGGACGCAGCGTGCGGCCCGCGTGTCCGCCAAATTTGCCCAGTACAAAGGTTGATTTGCTACCCAAATAATCGGGGACATTAAAGCCGTGCTTGACCGCTAAATAAGTGCGGTAGCCGCCGCCTTGAATGCCTTTTAACTTGAAAATGCTGCCCGCTTTGACGGGAATTGCTGTCCAAAACGGCACCGGTTCGCCGTTTAGCGTTCCCTTCATAATTGCACCAGTCAAACTAATAACTGTATCGGCATTAAAGCGCAGAGTTGGGCCGGTCGCTGTGAATTCCAATCCTGCTGTCGATTCGGGATTTCCTACTAAACGATTTGCCGATCGAAATGCCAGATGATCCATCGGCCCAGAAGGCGGCACGCCAACATCCCAATAGCCAATCCGCCCCGGATAATCTTGAATGCTGCTGTAGGTTCCCCCATCCAATACATCGATCGTTAAAGGTGCGTATTCAAAAGAGTTTAAAAAGCGCGTGCTCAGTTCGCCCCGGCTGAATCGGGAATCGTCCAAAATCTGACGGAGGTAATCTAAATTAGTTTCAATTCCCGCTATTTCACTGGCCTCTAAAGCAGCTTTGAGTTGAGCGATCGCCTGGGTTCGATTATCCCCGCAAACGATTACTTTGGCTAGCAGCGGATCGTAAAAAGGAGTAACCTCCGTGCCGGTTTCTATCCAACTGTCGCAGCGGACGTTTTCGGGAAACGCAACTTGATTCAGCAACCCGGAACTCGGCTGAAAATTCTTGTCGGCATCTTCCGCATAAATTCGCACCTCAATTGAGTGTCCCTGCGGCCGATAGCGGTACTTTTCCAGGGGGAACAAATCCCCAGAAGCCTGTTTGATCATCCACTCAACAAGGTCGATGTTGTTAACAGCTTCAGTAACGCCGTGTTCAACTTGCAAGCGCGTGTTGACTTCCAAAAAATAAAACTGTTTCGCATCGACATCAAAAACAAATTCAACAGTACCCGCTGACTGGTAATTTACCGCTTTTCCCAACCGCACTGCTGCACTGTACAACTGATTTCGCTGTTCGTCGCTAATAGCAGGGGCGGGGGTTTCTTCAATTACTTTTTGATTGCGCCGCTGCACCGAACAATCTCGCTCGCCCAAGGCTATGACATTTCCTTTGCCATCTCCAAAGATTTGGACTTCAATGTGCCTAGCTGTTTGAATATATTTCTCTAAAAAAACGCCGCTTTGTTTAAAATTGCTTTGACTCAAACGCTGTACTTTTTCAAATGCTTCTGCCAAATCTCGATCGCCAAAACAAGCCTGCAAACCGATGCCGCCGCCACCTGCGGTACTTTTGAGCATCACCGGATAGCCGATCGCCCCAGCCGCTTTTTGGGCATCTTCTAAACTTGCTAAAAGTTCGCTTCCGGGAGTTAGCGGCACTTGATTTGCAGCGGCTATTTCCCGCGCGGTGTGCTTCAATCCAAAGCAGCGCAACTGACTCGGAGTCGGGCCGATAAATGCAATATTTTCGCTGGCGCAAGCTTCGGCAAACTCAGCATTTTCGCTCAAAAAGCCGTAACCCGGATGGATGGCTTGAGCTTTAGTTTGGCGCGCAACTTCGAGAATGCGATCGAACCGCAAATAACTCTCGGCTGCGGGGGCTGCACCTATACAAACGGCTTCGGTGGCGGCGAAAACGTGTTTGGCGTGGGCGTCGGCTTCAGAATATACTGCTACCGAAGCAATTCCGAGGCGATCGAGCGTGCGGATAATTCGGCAGGCAATTTCACCGCGATTTGCAATCAAAACTTTGTTAAACATTTAGGTAATTAATAATTGCTAATTGGTTATTGCTAATTGATAATTGATAATTGCTAATGGGCAATCGATTCTTCAGTCCTCTTTAGAGGACTTTAGCTATTAGCCAGGGGTTTAAACCCCTGGCGGTTTCTGGCGGGTAGGCAGCTACAACCTATACCGCATCCCAAACAATCAATTGAATCGGCGTAGGATTGTAAGCATTGCAAGGATTGTTCATTTGCGGGCAGTTAGAAATAGCAACCAGCGCGTTCATTTCGGCTCGCAAATCAACTGTACTTCCCGGATCAGAGATGCCGTCAACAATTTCAAGGGTGCCATCTTCGCTAACCGGAACATTCATAAAAAAGTTGATATTGCTGACTAAATCTCGCTTGCCCAAACCGTAGGGAAGAATTGCGGCGAGGAAATTTTCAACGCAGGCGTGCTGGTATTTTTTATCTAGGCCAAACCGCACCGAATTGCTTTCGCAGCTACAGGCGCCGCCGGAGGTATCGTGCCGTCCGCAGGAGTCAGCAATTATGGTCATCATGGCTCGCCCTTCGTTGGAAATGAGTTGGCTGTTTGTAGTGACAAAGATGTTGCCTTGATTGACGATCGTATCGGGGGCGCTGTAGCGTTCGGAAGGGTCATCGGCATTGTAAACTAAAAAATCTACTGCTTGATTTCCGCCTAAATCTACAATGCGGAGAATCTGTCCTTTTTTGATGACGCGAGCCCAGGGATGTCTGGCGGGTAAAACTTCGTTATAAATTGCAGTTTTTGGATCGAGAAGTTGTTGGGTAGTTGCAGTCATGGTTCACTTTTTGTGATGGAAGTACAGAATTTTTCACCGCAGATTGGTGGGGACAAGATTGAATTGTGTAATCGGGGGTTTATTGCACGAACAAAGCATCGGTGTTGATGAAGCCGCGCACGGCTTCCGGGTTGGCGGTGCGGCACAAGTCGTCTGGTGCGGGGGCGGGGGTTTTCACAATCTGAATTTGGATGGGTTTTGGATCGTAAATTGAAGCCGGATGCAGGATGTGGGGGCAGTTAGATATAACGGTCAATACGTTCATTTCGGCTCGCAAATCGATAAAACTACCCGGTTTTTCGCAGCCTTCGCGAAACTCCATCGTGCCGTCTGGTTTGACGGCAATGCGAGTAAATAAGTTGAGGTTGGGCATGATATCTTTTTTGCTCAATCCCCACCGAGTTAGGGCTTTGAGGAAGTTGTCGCGAGAGTTTTTCCAGTCTCCTTCGCCGTATTTTTTGGCATTGCTAACGGCGTTGCTGCATCCTCCTAACAAATCGTGACAGCCGGAGGTGTCTTGGGTGATGGAAAATAGGATGCGTCCCATGTCTGTGTAAAGCACCATGCCTTGTTTGAGAAAGGCGTTGAATTGAATTTTGGCGGTGTCTGCTGCGTTGAAACGTTCGATCGCATTGTCGGCGTTGTAGCACAGCATGGAAACGCCGCGAGAGCCTTCTAAATCGCTGATTCGCAGGGTGTTTCCCCGCTTGATGACCCCCGACCAGTACGCGCCGCCCGGTACGGTTTCTTGCATTAATACGAGGTCAGAATCAATTTCTGAGTTTGTGTCGATCGATGATAGTTGCACCATAAGTTCCTCTTGATGTATTTGGGGGGGTCAGCGAAACAAAACAATAGTATTTTGTAGTGGCAAAAGTCACCCTCTCCCAAAGTAATATTTATCTCCACTGATATCTTGCACCATTCTCAAGAACGGGCAAGATGCCCGTTCCACAAAACTCAATTTTATTGTGGAACGGGCATCTTGCCCGTTCCTAAATAGGTAATTGACAATAGTGCAAGATGTTAAGTTTCCACTTACTTAGGTTGGCAGTTAAACTCTTGGCGCGGGTGCAAAAAGTGCAAATACAAACCTATTTCTATTTAAGCAGCCATTGCAACTGCTTCCTGTCCGTGTTTCCGCATCAAATCCATGAGTTCGTCGCGGTAATCGTGGAATTTGGCGTGGCGTTTAACGCTGGGAGTGCGATCGGGCAAATTAATCGACATTTCCTTTCTCACTGTACCGGGACGAGCGCCCAAAGCATAAATCCGATTGGAAAGAAACACCGCTTCTTCGACATCGTGGGTAATCATAAAGATTGTAATCTGGGTGCGGCGCCACAAATCGAGCATGAATTCGTGCATCGATTCTTTCGTGTGGATATCCAAGGCGCCGAAAGGTTCATCCATTAATAACACTTTAGGTTCAGAAGCGAGGGCGCGGGCGATCGCCACCCGCTGTTTCATCCCGCCCGACAATTCCTTCGGCAGCGACGAAGCAAACTGCGTCAATCCTACCACATTCAAATAATAGCTCGCTTGTTCGCGCCGCTTTTTCTTGGACACGCCTTGAAGTTTGAGGCCAAACTCGGCATTTTCCTGCACGTTCATCCAAGGATAAAGAGTGTAATGCTGAAATACCATACCTCGATCCGGCCCAGGCGAAACAACTTCCTTGCCGTCAATTTTCACTTCCCCTGTTGTCGGCTTGTCCAATCCCGCAATCTGCCTCAACAGAGTAGATTTGCCCGAACCGGATGCGCCTACCGCGCAGATAAATTCGCCTTGCTTAATGCTCATATTGATGTCCTTGAGGACAACTAATTTACCTTTTTTCGTTTCAAAGCTTTTGTGCAGGTTGTTGATTTGTAGAAACATGAGTTTATCCTCTGTATTGTAAGTAAAAAATTGATTTCTTCAATCCCCAAATCTGTAAAATTTAGGAGTAAAAACGATAGGTAGCGGGGGTTTCAAGTTTATTTTACACCACTGCCTTCTTCCCTCTTCCTTCTTCCTTCTTCCTTCAAAATCTGCTTACTGTTTCTGGCTTGACCATTTACAAGAAACCCGCAGCAGATATTGAAAAAGCAAGTCAAAAGTCAGTCCGATCGCCCCAATGACAATCAGCCCCACAAATATTTCATCGGTTCGGAGAAATCGACCGGCGACGCTGATCCGGCGGCCTAAGCCTTCGGTTGCAGCAATCAATTCCGAGACGATTACCAATTGCCAAGCCGCAGCTAGGTTGATGCGGCTAGCATCAAGAATTCCCGGCAAAACGTGGGGAAAAATAACTTGAGTTAGGATTTCCCAGCGATTCCCGCCCAACATATAAGTAGATTCGATCAAGTCTTTGGGAACAAACTTGACTGTATCCATCACCATCAGCGAATTGAAGAAAAAGACGCCGATAAATATCAGCATTATTTTGGGTTCTTCGCCGATGCCCAAGTAGAGAATTAGCAGGGGAATGAATGCTGGTGCGGGCATATATCGCATCAAGCCGAACATGGGTTCAAGCAAGGCACGAATACTGGAAAAACTGCCCATCAGCACGCCAATTGGTATGGAAAAAACCAAGGCGAACAGAAAGCCCACTCCCACTCGCCACAAACTCGCTACCGTGTCTTTCAAAAGTTCGCGAGTGTTCCACAGTCGGCCGAATGCTTCTAACACTTTGCCGGGGGAAGGCAAAAATTTGGGGTCTACATCGGCGAAAGTTGTTACTAGCCACCATACCAGCAGCGGCAGTGCGATCGATGTTACCGTTAACCCAATATTGAGGGGTTGTGGTATCTCTTCCGCAATCCGCCAGAAAACGGTGGGATTTAGGCTTTTTTGCTTGAGGTGGGATTGGATCGATCGCGGATCTGGGTTTGGTGGCATGATTTAATTGCAGAACAGTTGAGCGATTAATTGAAGTAGATTTGGGGGATTATAAAAAGTATTTTTTTTTAGGTTTTTTTGTGTATGCACAATCGTAAATTATGCCTTTTAGCTTTTACCTTCTGCATAAGCTTTGATAAAGCGATCGTCAAATAATGTGCTGATATCTGGTTGGGTTTTCGCTAAATTTACATCGACGAGGAATTTAGTCATTTCTACCGCCGCAAACTGCAATGATGTCATGTCATTTCCTGGTTGAAAGGCTTTCAAGTTTTCCTCAACCGTAAATATCTTAGTGCCGTTTTCATATTCTTTGTATTCCTCAACGCTAACTCCGGCGCGGTTTGCTAGAATTTCGTAAGATTTCTCTTTATTTGCTTTCATGTATTCCAACGTTGCAAACCATGAATTGACCAGGGCTTGCACTCGATCCGGGTGTTCGTTGATAAACTTTCGGGTGAATACCAAATGGTCCGAAATTGCCCCCGGAAAATCTTTGGAACTAAACAATTCCTTGCTATTCGAGCGTTTTAATGCCTGCGTGGTAAACGGCGCAAATACTGCCACCGCATCGACTTGTCCTCCGACGAAAGCCGCCGCAGCTTTGCCGGTTTCCAGCGGTACAAATTGAATGTCCCGCACTGATAAACCTGCTTTTCTCAGCCCTAACAGCAATAGAAAGTGATCGACTGTACCTTCCTCTGCTGCCACTTTTTTACCTTTTAAATCGGCAACGGAATTGATGCCTTCGGCGACAATTACTTTGTCATTTCCCGTCGAGTTGTCGTTGACTAAAACAATTACTTGGTCGGCGCCACCTGATATAGAGTTTACTGTATCGCCGAGGGTTTGGCTGTTAGCATCTATCTGTCCTGCTGTCAGGGTGCTGATCGATTCTAAGTAGCCGTCAAACCATTTTAAGTCTACAGGAACTTTATTGACTTCAAATATCTTTTGTTCTTTGGCAATCTGCCAAGGAAACCAGCCGGGCCACGCGCTGAATCCGAGGCTAACTGCATCAGCACTTACTGAAGAAGCTGCTTCGCTTTCAGTCGTGGTTTTGATATAAATTGCCGGGTTGACGCAGCCAACAGCGAAAAACAAGGTGATGAAAAATAGGGCGCAGTAGGATAAGGGCGATCGCGTTATTTTGGGCGAGCAATATCGGATATTCATAGCAGATTCTGGTTGCTGGTTAGAGGTGAATATGTCGATCGAGCTTTTGCACCTTCTTTGGCTTCCTTAGCTTCCGCAAACCCCCCTGATATACAAGGATAAAGCCCGAGAGCTAACGAACCGAGTCTTGATGACCGATCGCGTTTCTCCCGGGCTTTTATCCCGCCGTGTAACTGGCTAGTGTTTCCCTCAAATTAATAAAATATTGGGATGACCAGTCTGCTTCTCTCGGACCAGCACTTGAACTTTCTAAGCTGAGTTAGAAACTAATTCAAATCGGAACCCTAGAAGCGGTTAAATTTTTCGGTTTTTGTCTGTATAAGTCCTGTTTGCAACCCAAGGAGTTATGCGAGACTGTCAGTAACAGCAATGCACTTAGCTTTTTGAAAGGTAAGCATACTGTAGTTTGCAATCTTACTAGATTGCTACGTTTCAAACGGTAACAGCAAACTTAATGCGAAAATGTGTAAAATGTTACAAAAAACGGTTTTTTTGGGAGTTGTTAATTAAACTTTTTGGAAGATTAAAGCGAGCGATGAGACGGGGCGATGGGAAATCGCGAAGTTTACCTGCACAAAAAGACGAAACCCGCAAGGTCAGGGTTGAATATTTCTCAAGAAATACTTAGACCAGTAGACGAGATACGAGGACGATCGCCAATACGGTAAACTAACATCCTATTTGTAATAACCATCGCCTTGCACAGCCTTTGAAGTGATTTCTTCAATCTAAAATCTAAAATCTAAAATCGAACGATCGCCCAGCAAAGCCTGTAAACTCAATTGTTCAATCTAAAATCTAAAATCTAAAATCTAAAATCGACTGACGGTGCACTATGGAAAAATTTAACTACAGCAACAGTCTCGACATTCATTCGCTACTCCATCGCTACCGCACCGGGTCGATCGCGCCTGCAGATGTAATCGCGAGCGTGTACGATCGGATCGAACGCTATGCAGATCCGGCAGTATGGATTTATTTAGCACCGCAGGCGGAAACCCTCGAACGCGCCAAAGCTTTGGAAAACCTAGATCGGGAACAATTGCCACTCTACGGAATACCTTTTGCGATCAAAGATAATCTCGATTGGGCGGGCGTTCCGACTACGGCGGGATGTCCGCAGTTTGCTCGCACTCCAGCGCGATCGTCCGCAGTCGTAGAGCGTTTGTGCGCGGCAGGTGCGATCGCGATCGGCAAAACAAACATGGATCAGTTTGCCACAGGATTAGTCGGAACCCGCACGCCTTATGGAGTTTGCCGCAATCCCTTCGATTCGCGCTACATCCCGGGCGGATCGAGTTCCGGTTCCGCAGCAGCAGTCTCGGCCGGATTGGTGAGTTTTGCTCTGGGTACCGATACCGCAGGCTCGGGGCGGGTTCCCGCTGCTTTTACCAACATTGTCGGGCTGAAGCCAAGTTGCGGCTCGATCGGCACTCGCGGCCTGCTGCCGGCGGTGCGATCGCTCGATTGCGTTTCTGTGTTCGCTCTCAGCTGTGCGGATGCGGCCTCCGTGCTGCAAGTAGCCAGCGGTTTTGACGCTGAGGATGCGTTTTCCCGTCGCCCTGAAACGAAAGTTTTGCCGGATTTATCCCGCTTGCGGGTGGGAGTTCCCGGAGACGGCGAACTGGAATTTTTCGGGAATGCAGAAGCCGAACAGCGCTACCGAGAAGCGATCGCGCGCTTGCAATCTTTGGGCTGCACGATCGCACCTATTGACTTCAAACCCTTTGCGGATGCTGCCGAACTGCTCTACGGCGGGCCTTGGGTAGCAGAAAGGTTGGCCGCGATCGGCGATTTCCTCGACGCGCACCCAGAGGATATCGATCCGATCGTCTACGAAATTATCAGCGGCGGCAAACGCTACGATGCCGTCGCGGCTTACCGCGCGTCGTACCGGTTGGCAGAACTCCGCCAGCAGGCAGAAATTCAGTGGCAGTCAATGGATGTGTTGGCGGTACCGACGACAGGTACGATTTATACAGTCGCAGAAGTTGCAGCCGAGCCGATCACGCTCAACACCAATCTCGGGCGCTACACGAACTTTGCGAATTTGCTCGATTTGTGCGCGATCGCAGTTCCCAGCGGGTTTCAAAGCAGCGGATTGCCCGCAGGATTGACACTGATGGCTCCTGCGTGGCACGATTTATCGCTCTGCCGCCTGGGAGCTGCTTTCCACGATCGCTTGGGGGGAACTTTGGGCGCAACCAACCTGCCGCTGCCCACCCTCTCGGAACCCACCATCGCAGCCAAACCTTCGTCAGAAGAACGAGTCAAAATAGCCGTGGTTGGCGCTCATTTGAGCGGTGAGCCGCTGAATTATCAACTAACCGAGGGGGGAGGCGTTTTGGTTCGCGCCTGCCGTACCAGCCCGATTTACAAGCTGTACGCTTTGACGGGTACTGCTCTGGGCAAGCCGGGATTGGTGCGTGAGATAGAGGGCGGTAGCGCGATCGAGGTGGAAGTTTGGGAGTTGTCGATCGCGGCTTTCGGCGGATTTGTCGCTAAAATTCCCCCGCCGCTGGGAATTGGTACGCTGGTGTTGGAGGACGGTTCGACGGTGCAGGGCTTTTTGTGCGAACCTTATGCTGTGGCGGATGCGATCGATATTTCTCATCTCGGCGGTTGGCGAGCTTATAACTTCCGCTTTTAAGTTAAGTTAGAATGGCAAATTTCTACCCATCTTCAGAATCATGCCATCAGCAGTGCCAATTCGACCAATTCCCGTTACAACCCCAACCCCCACCGGCGGCGGTACCCGTCCCGGAGGGGTATCTGGCGGCACACGGGGCACCAGCGGCCCCGACTCCCTCAGAGGTACTGCGGGCGCTAACTTGATATTTGGTTTGGGTGGTCCTGACAGCATTTTGGGCTTAGGCGCAGACGATTCCCTCTACGGCGGCGACGGCGATGACTCACTGCTGGGCGACATTGGCAATGATTTGCTGTTCGGGGGTGCCGGCCGCGACAGCGTTGTGGGCGGCGCCGGCGACGATACTTTCTACGGTGGCAAAGGTTCTGACTCAATGCTGGGCGCCGATGGCAATGATGTGCTGTTTGGCAACCAAGACACCGATACTTTGTTGGGAGGCGCGGGCGATGACTCGCTTTTTGGGGGTGCCGGCGATGACTCGCTGTTTGGTGGCATCGGCAATGACTGTTTATCGGGCGATCGCGGGCGAGATACTTTAACTGGCGGCGCTGGAAACGATACTTTTGCGATCGGGCGTTTGGCAGATGGTGATGTGATTACAGACTTTACTGATGGTATCGATCAAATTCGCTTGACTGCCGGTCTCACCTTTGGCGAACTCACCATTTCCGCTGGGACAGGAACTTCGCCGAGTACAATTATTCAGCTTACAAACACCAAGGAAACTCTCGCTACTTTATTCGGAGTTGCCCGCGGTTCTATCAGTCAGGCAGACTTTATTCTTTAATTGGGAATTGTTGACGGTTGACGGTTGACTCTTGACTGTTGACTGTTGACTGTTGACTGTTGACTGATACAAAATCCGGGTTTGCTAACCATTTTATGAGACTCGGTGCTTGAAACCGCTTTTGACCTCAAACTACACAAACGAAGTCTGCCTTCGCAGACTAAGATAGAGAAAGTTATTTAAGCAGGATTTGGTATGACAAATAACAAATAACAACTGACTAATAACAACTGACTAATAACAACTGACTAATGACTACTAGCTACTGACAACTGACAACTGACAACTGACTAATGACTACTGACTAATGACTACTGACGGTTTTCTCAATCTCAACAAACCTGCGGGCATGACTTCTCACGACTGCGTGGGGCGAGTGCGCCGGCTATTGAAACTCAAGCGAGTCGGACACGGAGGAACCCTCGATCCTGCTGTGACTGGCGTTTTACCGATCGCCCTGGGCAAAGCAACCAGACTGCTGCAATATCTCCAACACAATAAAGCTTACCGAGGCACGATTCGGTTTGGCTTAACTACTGCTACTGACGATTTAGAAGGAGAAATTATCCATTCTCGACCGGTATCGGAGTTGAGTTTGGAAAAAGTGCAAGCTGCACTGCCAAAGTTCCTAGGAAAAATCGAGCAATTTCCGCCTAGTTTTAGTGCGGTGCAGGTGGGAGGAAAACGCCTTTATGAGTTAGCTAGAAAAGGCGAAACTGTGGAAGTTGCTGCTAGAAATGTTGAGGTTTTTCGGCTGGAAATATTGGATTGGCGGCCGGGGGATTTTCCTGAATTGGATTTGTCCATCGCCTGCGGGGCGGGTACTTACATTCGGGCGATCGCACGGGATTTGGGTGCGGTGTTGAATACAGGCGGTACTTTGGCTTGTTTGACTCGCACCGAAAGTAGCGGTTTTTCGATCGACCAAAGTCTCACTTTTGAAGAATTAGAACTGCAATTGCAGGAGGATAAATTCTGCCCGATTTTGCCATCGGCGGTTTTGGGACATTTAGGTGCGATCGTCCTTTCCCCTGAATATACCAAACGCTGGTTTCAAGGACAGCGCCTCCCGATTCCCGAAACGCCGATCGGGCCAGAGGAAGAAAGTAGGAACAATCCCCCCGACAACCTAATACCCCAACCTCCCTATCCGTTGCAGGTTTACGATCGAGACGGTAATTTTTTAGGTATCGGTCAAGTAGCCAACTCAGAGACAAGTACCATATTATCTCCTCAAATTGTGATTTAAGTATCTAAAATAAAAATGAAAAAAGGTATAATTGGTACGGGCAAAGTTGGCGGAACTCTAACCGCTGGGAATGCTCTCGATGCACCTAGCTTACAGCGGTACGGGACGATATTGGCCTGTTAATCTAATCAATCGCTGAGGTAAAAATTGTGAAAATATTGCTGATCGGATTAATCCGAGGCTACAAAATGGGGATTTCTCCTTACCTGCCTAACGCCTGTAGATTTCAGCCAACTTGTTCGCAATACGCGATCGAAGCAATAGAAAGATTTGGGGCTGCCCGCGGCGGTTCGATGGCAGTTAAGCGGATTTTGCGCTGTCATCCTTTTCATCCAGGGGGTTACGATCCAGTACCTCCCACAGATAGCGAGGGCAATTAATTATTAGTTATAATCCTGATTTTAGTTATTAGTTAATAGGGCAAATAGCCGTTACATCCTCATGGCTAAAACTCCTGGGGGGAATCAGTCCCTAAGAGGGTTAAATTCTCACAATTAGTGGTGTTTTTTAACCTAAATTCAGTAAAATTACTGTTATCTTTCAAAACTCAGCAGCTATATAATGGTACAAACAGAGTACAGGGGATGCGAGTTGATATGTCTGCTACCGCAATCGGATACAAAATGTTGTCCCATACTCTGGCTGTACTCAGCCAGAAACAAGCAACGGGGAAACTGGTGTTAGAGCAAGGGGAACAACAGTGGCAACTTTACTTTTTTCAGGGTAGTTTGGTGTATGCCACGGGAGGATCGCACAGAGCTAGACGCTGGTACAGGGCGATCGGGCAACACTGTCGAAACTTTCAAGTGGATCTCAGAGACCTCGATGCTGGAGAACTGTGGGAATATCAACTGCTTCAGCGAGGGATAGCAGCCAGCGAAATGAGCCTGGAACAAGCTAGGGCGATCGTCCACACCAGCCTTTCCGAAGTGTTATTTGCTCTGATTGGTCAATCGGGTTTGCGCCGGGAGTGGCGTCCGTCCCAGAAATATTTTTCTACAATTACCTCTTCTTTGCTGCTGTCTTTAACAGAAGTAGAGAAAGTTCTGTGTTGTACAGAAGAAATTTGGCAGAAGTGGAAAGCAATGGGTTTGTGGTTGGTAGATCCAGAACAAGCACCGCTTTTAAAACCGTCGGCTCAGTTGCAGCAAAATCGATTTAGTTCTAATTCTTTGATCGCTTTGGGTAACGTATTCAACGGCGAGAATACTCTTTGGGATATTGCATTTAAGAAAAAGCAGTGCGTGACAGTGGCAACTCGCGCTTTAGTCAATTACATCAAGCAGGGTTTAGTAAATTTCCGCACAGTACCAGACTTGCCGTCGCCTATAGAACAGTGGCGCCTGGCCGCAGCTATCGCTGGGCCGGGTCGCCCTTTGATTGCTTGTATTGATGACAGTCCGACAGTTTGCGAATTTTTAGAGCAAATTTTATTGCCGGAGGGCTATCGAGTCCTAAAAATTCAAGACCCCATGCAGGGAGTGGGCCTCCTCGCCAAACAAAAGCCTGCTTTAATTTTTATGGACGTGGTGATGCCGAAGACAAGTGGCTTTGCTTTGTGCAATTTTTTGCGAAAGACACCTGCTTTTCGGGAAACTCCGATCGTGTTTTTGACCAGTCAAGACAGTATAATTGACCGCACACGAGCGAAATTGACAGGTGCTTCCGATTTTTTGAGGAAGCCAGCCAATCCCGAGCAGGTTTTGGAAATAGCTGACAAGTATTTGAAGGTAAAAGGCGATCGCTACCCTTCAGCAATTCGCCCCCAAGATATACTGAACACGCACCAACTTACCTTGGCAAATTCTTGACCCCAAATTAATGAACACAAGAACCCCTTGCTGGGTGCGTCAGTTCCTGACGCACCCTACGCTCATTGTAAAATAAAGACGCAATCGAATTTAAGATAATTAATTATGAGTAATGTTACGAGCGATCGCACTCCGCAGGTGAGCGTAGTAATTCCGGCTTACAACTGCGCGGATTACGTCGGCCAAGCCGTAGATAGCGTTCTGCACCAAACCTATACTAACTGGGAAATTATTGTCGTAGACGACGGCTCCCGAGACGATACCAAATTAGTTCTAGAGAAATATGGCGATCGAATTCGCTACATTTTCCAACAAAATCAAGGAGTTTCGATTGCCAGAAATCACGGCATCGAGCTAGCGCGAGGAGAATTTATCGCCTTTCTCGATGCTGACGACTACTTTTTTCCCGACAAATTAGCAGCACAAATCGCTGTATTTGCAGCGCGACCCAATCTAGGAATAGTCCACAGCGGCTGGCGTCTAGTTAATAGTATAGGCGAACCCCTAAAAGATGTCAAACCCTGGCAAAATGTACCTAACTTAGACTTAGAAATGTGGCTGCGGTGGAAACCAGTATTACCCAGCGCGATGGTATTTCGCCGTCAGTGGTTAGAGCGCGCCGGCGGATTTGATCCTCGATTTCCCCCGGCGGAAGATACAGATTTAGTGCTGCGTTTAGCCTTAATGGGATGCGAAGCAGAGTGGCTGCAACAAGTAACTGTTTGCTACCGCCAGCACGAACAAAGCGCCATGTACAAAGGTTTACCGCAGGCTAAATCCCTCGCCGCAGTCATGGACAATTTTTTTGCCCGCCCCGAATTGCCCGATAAAATACGTTTGTTGGAAAAGCAAATCAAGTACAGTACCTTAGTTTGGATTGCTTGGTATTTGTACCGCACCGGTCATTCTGTTGAGATGGTAGAGTTTTTGCAGCGTTCTTGGAATTATACGCCTTATTTGCCTGTGGAAACAGTAATTAATTGGGCGGAAGCTTTCGCCGAGTTTTCGCAGGATGCGGGAAATGAATTCGATGCAGATTTATTCGCTCAATCTCCTGAGTGGCAGCAGTTAATGCAGTGGATGATTCTCGGTACGCCAGCTTGATTGAAAGCTTTTCCATTGCACTCATATCGTTTACGGTTGCCGGTTGCATAGGAATTATTTAACCGCAGAGAGCGCAGAGGACACAGAGGAAGAGAAGAGAGGCTTTTCGCATTCCTGGCCATGTAAAACCTGCATAAACTTTATTAGGCTTCAGTTTGAGTTTCTGCTTCAGTAAAAATTGGCGGCCACAGTTCAGCAATTGGCAATTCCCAACCAGGGAAAAGTTCGGGGACAGTCAAAATATCTTCATTTCCAAACACAATCGGTTCACCTTCCTGACGATAAACTGTTACAGTTTCTTCATCTGGATCGATCAAAATTCCTACTTGCGCTCCGAGTTCTAGGAAATTCTGAATCTTTTTTTCTAGCGGTTTAATGCGATCGCTCTGTGATTTAATTTCTACTACCAAGTCTGGGACTAATTCTCCGAAATAACGGGGACTTTGCCTGAGACGTGCGGCTCGGACAAAAGAAACATCAGGTGCTGTAAGGTTAGCATCAGGTAAAATAAAGCCGCCTGCGGAGTCAAAAACTCGACCCAAACGGCGGGGATTCACCCAAACGAAGAGAAAGGCACTCAAGCGAATGCCAATTTCACTAGATACAATGTCTGACGGGCCCACAATGATAATCTTCCCGCTTTCTAGTTCAACTTGGTAGTCTTGACCGGCTTCTTTGAAGGTTTTTTGGACTTTTTCTAAGTCTTTGAGTGTCATCATACGATTTTAGATTTGAGATTTTAGATTTGAGATTTGAGATTTTAAATTTGAGATTTTAAATTTGAGATTTTAAATTTTGGCGTTGCTGAATCAAGGTATGAATGCCCCAGGAATGGGAATATCGTGAAATTTCAAGTAATGTATTAATAACT
>NZ_JAUBTF010000090.1:0-21887 GCF_036702355.1 Microcoleus sp. D3_18_C4 | reverse complement strand
TACCGAAACTGGTCTAAACTAACTATGTTATTCTACCACAAATATAGTCTGTCTACTTACGCCGAGCTGTACTAGAAATATCAAAGCACAAAGTCAACCCAATTTTAGCGGAGTTAGGATTGGTAAATAAAGAGCGCAACGGCTGGTTACCCACTAAGCGGGGAATTGGTTTTGGGGCGGTGCAAAAAACCTACCCTCAAGACAACACTCCTTATGTGCTTTGGCCAGAATCTATACTGACAAATCAAGTTTTTCTAGCGACTATTGAGAGTCTTAAAGGTGACAATTCAGAACAGAGCAAAACAGAAGTAAACACAAAGCTAGGGTTCCGCGAGAAGTTTCGGGCGAGTGCACAGCATCGAACAACCGACGGTCATTTTGTGCGCTCTAAAGCTGAAGTTTTGATTGATAATTGGCTCTATATGGCGGAGCTAGTTCACGCCTATTAACGCCGACTACCCATAGAGGAAGAAGCTTACTGTGACTTTTATATTCCTGGGGGGAAAGTGTATATTGAATACTGGGGATATGAGAACAACCCGGAGTATGTGGCGCGTAAGAAAGTGAAGCAAGAACTGTACCAGAAGTACGAACTCAACCTGATTGAGTTAACAGATGAACACATCAAGAATTTGGATGATTATTTGCCTACAATGTTATTAAAATTTGGCGTAATTGTAAATTGATTGAAAAGTACGATCGCACTCTTCATCCGCGTTAATCTGCGTTAATCGGCCTGCATCAGCGGTTCCTAAAAAAATAAAAGAGCGATCGCCCTTTAACCCTCCCTCAAACTCGATCGTCCTTATCTGATTATCTTTTAACCTGCTTTACTTAACACAACCAGAATGTACTGGTCAAGACTAACTCCTTCCCTTTCCGCCTTTTCTGCTAAACTCAAATGTAGAGATTTAGGAATCTGTAAAGATAGACTTCCGCTATACTCAACCTCCGTTGCAGGTAAAGGAATCTCATGTCGGCACTCATAAGCAGTCTCTATCCACAATTCCCTAGCTTCCTCAATGTTCTCCATTGCTTCTGACAAAGTTTCTCCTACAGACATACAACCTGGAAGGTCTTTGATGAGGACTGTATAGCCTCCTTCTGGATCTGGGTAAAAACTTATAGCATATCTCAGGCTCAAGTAATACTCTAAAGATTTATTCTTCACTTCTATTTTCTGATTCATTGCTCCATTCCTCCAGTTTCAATAGCGCAACAATTTGCTTTACATATATTCCTTTTACCTTTTGACCGCCTTTTTTAGGAACTGTAATATTTAATCCATCAGCATTGACAAAAGTATGGTGACTTCCTTTCGATCGCTTTTCTTCAAATCCAAAAGCTTTGAGAAGATAGCACACATCGTCAAAGCGCACTTCTGGTGGATTTACTAAAAATTGTTCTACCAGTTTCCCTAACTTGCCCATGAAGTTTTACAGATGCTTGTACTATTCTAATAAATAAGGGCGGGCATTGCCCACCCTCGCTAGGAATCAGATGTAATTCAGAAACTAAACCTTCGCTTCATTCTTCACCAAATTACCCCAACCCAAATCCTTCAGCGAATTATTACGGCGCAGCGGACGAGTCACCAACTCCAAAATATCCCGCGCATTACCAAAGCCGTGAATTTGAGCAAAAGTAAACTCAACAGACCACTTCGTATTAATTCCCCGCGCTTCCAAAGGATTAGCGTGAGCCATACCAGTAATCACCAAATCAATATTCTGCTCGTAAATCCGCTGCAACTGATTGTAATTGTCTGGTTTCTCCACAATCCGAGGAGTAGGAACTCCCATCTCGTGACAAGTCTTTTCTAACAAAGCCAATTCGGCTGCCTGATAGCGCTTGTCCATGTAAGGAATGCCGATTTCCGGGCAAGTCATGCCGCAGCGAATTAAGAAACGTGCTAAAGAAATCTCTAGCAAATTGTCTCCCATAAAGAAGACAGATTTACCGCGAATTATTTGCAGGTAATCTTCTAAACCCGCCCAGATTTGCGCTTCTCTTTCGTCCAAACCTTTTGGTTCAATTCCCAACACTGAGCAAATCTTTTCAATCCAAGCGCGAGTTCCGTCAGGGCCGATCGGGAATGGCGCACCAATTAGCTTACACTTGCGGCGGCGCATCAACGTAGAAGCAGTACGCGACAAGAACGGATTCATGCCCGATACATAATAACCTTCTTCCAAGACTGGCAATTCAGTGTAGCGCTTGGAAGGAAGCCAACCGGAAACTTTGATTCCTTGCTTCTTCAATTCTAGAGTTAGCTGAGTAACAACCGGATCGGGCAAAGAACCAAAAAGTACCAGCGGTGTGTGCTTGACATATTCCGATTCATCTGCTGCAACTTCCTCTTTTTTCTTGCCGAAATTCAGCAGTTGAGAGATAGCATTGCGTTCTTGTTTCTGAGATTCCATCACGGGCGCTTTCTCAGGACATTTAGCAGCCATCGCTGCTAAAACGGTATCTTCCCCTTGAGTAAAAGCGTAATCCAAGCCGTTAGCGCGCGCTGTGACGATGGGAATGCCAATTTCTGCTTCGAGTTTCGGTGCTAACCCTTCCAAATCCATTTTGATGATTTCGGTGGTGCAAGTGCCGATCCAAACAATTACACTGGGGTTACGATCGCGCTTAATTTGCAAGCACAGCCGCTTCAACTCGTCATAATCGTTTAACTGAGCGGAAATATCCCCTTCTTCCAACTCAGCCATCGCATAGCGAGGCTCAGCAAAAATCATCACGCCCATTGCGTTTTGCAAGAAATAGCCGCAAGTCTTGGTACCAATGACCAAGAAAAAGCTATCTTCAATTTTTTGATAAAGCCAAGCTACGCAGCTAATCGGACAAAATGTGTGATAATTGCCTGTTTCGCATTCAAAGTTTAAAGCTTCCGGTTCATTAGTAGTAATAGCAGTCATATCTCAAATCTTCTCCCTTTAAATTGTTTTTCTTCTCGAACAGGACTTGCGGCGGAGCGAGGAAACGCCTGGATTTTGCCATCGTCTCGGTGCGATCGCCCAGGAGAGGAATAGGTTGTTTTTCCTCTCGATCACGAACAGGCGCAGTGGCGATAAAACACCTGTTTTGCGCGATCGCGACGCACAGCGAACAATAAATAGAAATACCTATTTTTGGGCTAATTCCTGTGAAAAATAGATGCAACCACTCAATATTTCCGCAGCAGCCGCAGCATCCCAAATTCTGGCTAAAAAATTCTGCGCGAGGGCATACAATCCCTCACAGCAGGGATTTAGTTTACTTCACATCGCTAAGGCAAAAAGCCTTTTGGCAGTTGTGAGTTTGAGCTAATTAAAAATTAACAACTCGCAACTCACAACTCACAAATAGAGCGGGAAACTTCAAGACTAGAAGAGATGCGGGCGATCGCAACAACCTCACTTAAAATCAGATAAAAAGCCGGAAATTTCTTCATCCTCATCGTCGGAATCCAAATCGCCGAGACCTAGAGCATCTAAATCATCTTCGTCAGGATCTCCGGTAGTTGCTTCCCCCAGATCGTCAAGTCCGAGATCGTCGAGGTCATCCTCATCAGATACAGAGAAATCGTCAATACCGTCATCGTCCAAGTCGCCCAGATCCATATCTAGGTCATCTGAGGTCGCTGTCCCAAAAGGATCGGGTATTTCTTCGGCGACAAACTCTGCATCTTCTTCCCCAAACGGATCGGAAATCCCCGCTTCGAGATCTCCAGAGGTCAAAGTCCCAAATTGTGAGGCTTCATCTTCCTCGTCATCGCCGAGATCGAGACCGCCCAAAGCCAAGGCTTCATCTTCCTCGTCATCGCCGAGGTCGAGACCGCCCAAAGCCGAGGCTTCATCTTCCTCGTCATCGCCGAGGTCGAGACCGCCCAAAGCCAAAGCTTCTTCTTCCTCATCGTCGCCCATATCAAAGTCAGATACGGCGTCTTCCTCATCGTCGCCCATATCAAAGTCAGATACGGCGTCTTCCTCATCGTCGCCCATATCAAAGTCAGATACGGCGTCTTCCTCATCGTCTTCGAGACCGAGACCGTCCAAAGCCGAGGCTTCTTCCTCGTCATCGCCCATGTCGAAGTCGGAGACCGCTTCTTCCTCGTCATCGTCCATGTCGAAGTCGGAGACCGCTTCTTCCTCGTCATCGCCCATGTCGAAGTCGGAGACCGCTTCTTCCTCAAACTCATCGAAGGATTCCTCCTCTGAGCTCAGTGCTGACGCTGCTGCTGCCAGACCTGCTGCTCCGGCGACTCCGGCGACTACTCCGGCTGTTGCCAAGGCAGCACCGCCCAATTTATTAGATTTGGCTGCGGCGGGTGCTGCAGTTGCAGTTTGAGCTGCGGCGGGTGCTGCAGTGGCAGTTCGAGCTGCGGCGGGTGCTGCAGTTGCAGTTTGAGCTGCTGTGGGTGTTGGAGATTTACCGGCCGTCTGCGGCGCGATATTTGAGGGCATACCCAGCGCGATGTCCGGGTCAAAATTGAGTCCCAACACTTCGATCAGGCTGTCTGCATCCGGCTTGAGTTTTGAGAAGGGCAGCATTAATTGCTGGAGTTCCGGCTCCAGGGCAGCCGCAATTCCCAGGATGAGGTAAGAAACAGGCCTTTTCCCGCCGTCGGGTGTGGCGACCGTGTTCTCAGCCGTCATGTGCAGGAGCAGCCAAGCCCGATTTACCTGGTAGTAGTCCAACCACTTCTGTTTGAGAGCAACTGAAAAAGTATCAAAAAAAGCCATAACCTCTTTATCCTCATCCTGATCGCTAGACCTATTAAACCATCATCAGGTCTAGCTCATCTTCCTCCTTCTTGACCACCGGTTGCACTGGATTTAGATAAAAATCTGAAAGTAAGGCAAATAATTCGCGATCTGGCGTGTCGTTGGGTACTACTCCTTCGGGCATTGCCAAAATCTGGTCAGCGATGTTGAGGTAGTAATCGCAGACGTAGTTGAGGGAAGGATCGCTTTCGGCCATCTCAAACAATGTTTTGCCTTTGACGCGAGAAACGCGAATATCTTCAATCAGGGGCAGCACTTCCAGCACCGGCATCGGTACAGAGTCAATGTACTTGTCGATCAAGTCGCGCTTTGAGGTGCGGTTGCCAATTAAACCGGCGAGCCGCAACGGGTGAGTGCGGGCTTTTTCGCGGACTGAGGCGGCGATGCGGTTGGCTGCAAATAAAGCGTCGAACCCGTTGTCGGTAACAATCATGCAGTAGTCGGCGTAGTTCAAGGGGGCTGCAAAACCGCCGCACACTACGTCACCGAGCACGTCGAACAGGATGATGTCGTATTCGTCGAAGGCATTGAGTTCTTTGAGGAGTTTGACGGTTTCACCGACTACATAGCCGCCGCAGCCAGCTCCTGCGGGAGGGCCGCCTGCTTCTACGCAGTCAACGCCGCCGTAGCCTTTGTAGATGACATCTTCGGGCCAAACGTCTTCGTAGTGATAGTCCTTTTGCTGAAGGGTGTCAATAATTGTGGGGATCAAGAAGCCAGTGAGGGTAAATGTGCTGTCGTGCTTTGGATCGCAACCGATTTGCAAAACTTTCTTGCCGCGCTTGGCTAGGGCAACGGAGATGTTGCAGCTTGTTGTCGATTTGCCAATTCCACCTTTTCCGTAAACTGCGAGTTTCACTCTTTGTTCTCCTATAGGTTTCTATCAAAACGATGAGGGCTGGGTTTTCATGCTTTTTTTCGATCGCCCAATTGCCATAGCCCAATTGCAATAGCCCAATTGCAATTCCCTTACTGTCAGTCGATTTGAGATTTCAAATTTGAGATTAAAGAATGGACTCCACAGATGAATCTGGGGCTTCTCTCTAACTAAAATTTTCTCTCTCGACTACTTTTGTTTGGGGCTTGTATCCGTCTTTGGGTTAGACCAATTTTGGACTCAGCCCTTAGTCACCTCGTTGAAAGCATTATTAGCTAACTTGCGATGAAAAGAAAGGGGGCGTCTAAATGAAAATGCTAGTAAATTTGTTTATTTTGCATCTTTAGCAATCTTAACTGGTTTTTTGATATAAAAATCTATTTTTAGATTATTTTTAGATTTTAAATTGATTTTAGAATACTTTCTTAATATAAAGAGGTACAAAAACAAAACAAAAATTAACTTCTCAAACAATCTGGGCTTTTGGCTTTGGGGCTAGGATGCAGGCAGTTGATGGCTTGTGTGGGTAAGTGGAACGGTCATAAAGGCGCTAGTGGATGAGGCAAACTCGAAGTGAGTTCGGATCAGTTGGGTCAGGGGAGAGTAAAGTGATGGGATTTTAGATTTTAGATTTTAGATTTTAGATTGGCAAACATTCACTTTGCTGGGGTTTCGGGTGTTTTGTAAAAAATTGTGAATTTTTAGGAAATGGTGGGGAGTCGGAGAGTGGGGGAGTGAGTCGGGAAGAGGGAGAAAGTTATGGGATTTTAGATTCTAGATTGGGAAATATTGACTTTGCTGGGGTTTCGGGTGTTTTGTAAAAAATTGTGAATTTTTAGGAAATGGTGGGGAGTTGGAGAGTGGGGGAGTGAGTCGGGAAGAGGGAGAGTGGATGGGGAGAGTGGGGGATTGGGAGAATATCATGTCTTCCCCATGACTACTGATACCAGTTGAAAAAAAGAATGCAACTGTAGGCCCGTGATCCAAACCACGAGCTTCCTCAGTCATTTCCAATTCTTCAATTCTTCAATTCTTCAATTTTTAAATCTAAAATCTAAAATCCTATGACTGCTGACTAATGACAACTGACGATCGGAATCTCGATCGCAAATTCAGTGCCCCGTCCAGCTTCCGAAACGCAATCGAGTCGCCCCCCGTGCTGTTCGACAACTAAATGGTAAGAAATCGACAGTCCCAACCCAGTGCCCTTGCCGACTGGTTTGGTAGTAAAAAACGGGTCAAATAATTGGTGGCGAATCTCATCCGGTATGCCCCGCCCGTTGTCGGAAATGCGGATCGCGACAAAATCGCCCCCAACAACTTCAGTACGAATTTTAATTGTGGGAACAGTCAATGGAGAATTAGGATTTGACGGGGGTGAATTTTTCGCATTTCTCGCCGCCCATTCCCCTTTCTGGATTTCTTCATCCAAAGCATCAATAGCATTGCCGATAATATTCATGAACACCTGATTGATCTGACCGGCACAGCACTCGATGTTGGGCAAATTACCGTATTCTTTAATAATGTGAATAGTTGGATGTGCGCCGTGGGCTTTGAGCCGGTGCTGCAAAATCAACAAAGTGGTTTCAAGTCCCTCGTGAATGTCAACGAGCTTGATGTTAGATTGATCGGATCGCGAAAAATTACGCATCGACACAACTATTTGGCGGATGCGCTCGGTTCCTACTTGCATAGAAGACAGGATCTTAGATAAGTCTTCTACCAAAAAATCGACTTCCATATCTGCTGCTGCTTTCCGAATTTCCGAGACTGGTTCGGGATAGTGCTGCTGGTAAAGTTGCAACAGTTGGAGCAATTCTTTGATGTAGTGGCTGGCGTGGGAAAGGTTGCCGTAGATAAAATTAACAGGGTTGTTAATTTCGTGAGCGATACCGGCAATCATTTGTCCCAAAGAAGACATTTTTTCGGTTTGCACCAATTGAGTTTGAGTTTGCTGCAACTTTCGCACAGTTTCCTCTAATTGCTGCGCTTGATTTTTCAAGCAAGTTTGCTTTCGCCGCAGGACTTCTTCAACTCGCTGGCGCTTGATAATATCCCGTCTCAACAATTCATTTGATTCTAAAAGTTGAGCGGTGCGTTCTTCAACTTGTTGTTTTAAGTCGTCGTGAGCTTGGCGCAGGGCTTCTTGGGCCCGCTGCCGCTCTAAAATTTCTTGCTGCAAAAGTTCGTTGGCTTTCTGCAATTGGGTGGCTCGATCGTCCACTGCTTGTTGCAACAGCTCGATCGTTCCATACATTTCAGATTGGTTAAAAACCTGCGGCAAATTTGTCTGAGACACAACGCCCAAAAGTTCTCCCTGGTTGCCAACTACTACCAAACGGCGGACGCAGTGGCGCTGCATGGACTGGTGGACATTCCAGAGGGAATCGGCGGGAGATATGCAAAATAAAGGCGCACTCATGGCCCTTGCTGCTGGGATTTCGGAGAGGTTTAATTCGAGGGCGTGAAACTGCACGATGTCGCGCTCGGTGACAATGCCGATCGGAATTTGATAATTTTGTGTTGGTGCGATCGCCCGATCAGGATGCTGAGTTTGCTCTTGGACAATGACGACGGAACTAACTCGATGCTTGACCATGAGCTGGGCTAAATCGAGGGCTGAGGCAGTTGTTGGGGCAGAAATGACTTCTTTAGTCATGACATCTGCTGCACAGCGCAAATTGGTTAGCAAGTTAATCGGTTGCAGGGCTTCGTGAATGGCTTCGCGGGTGATGATGCCGATAAGTCGCGAGTCCTCGTCCACTACGGGCAAATGCCGGATGGAGTGCTGGCGCAACGTGAACATAGCTGTGAAAATATCTTGAGACTCGGATTTTTTGAGGGTAATGGGCGATCGAGTCATTACGTCAGCAATTGTCAGTCCGACTGTACAAGCAGCGACGGTAGTTAGCTTGACGATATCCCGTTCTGTAAAAATGCCGATGGGCCGATTATCTTCGACGACTAACACGCAACTGCGCTTGGCTGCGCTAGCAACAGCGTTTTGTTTTTCGCCACAAAGGTGACAGGAGACGCGCATCGGGTTCATGAGAGCCAACACCTGGGCGATCGGGGTTTCTGGAGCCACGGTAAGGGGGTGGCGGTCGATCGCCCGATCTAAAGGTGACGAGTAGAGCTGCCTGCTGTTGGGGCGTCCAGCGGGTTCTGATGATTTAATTACCGACAACTGCGGGGCTGAATCTCGGAAATGGTGTAATTGTTCTTCTTGTAGCATGATTATTAATTTTAGTTAATGAATTGTTACAATTTTGGAGACTTGGGTTGGCAGACTTAGCATTAATTAACCGGGTCACAGATGCTCGATCGCCTAAAATCTGATTGCTAGAACACTCTTATTTAATTTTTATTTTTTAAATCCTATGTCGTGGACTCCCTTAAGTCATCGAATTCATCACTTGCCGCTGATCCTTGCGGGCCCGATTTTGCGCCGGACTGAAAGTCGGGCCGTGACAGTTTGGCTGGCTCTGAAAGCACCCCGCCAAGTCGAACTCAAGGTTTATTCGACAGAGGGCGGAACCGGCGAAATTGTCGATCGGCCATTGCTGCAAGGTGCGAACTCTACCGTAAAGCTCGGCAAATACTTGCACGTAGTCGCGGTGACTGCTAAACCAATTAATAGCAATGTCTTGACATCTGGGGAAATTTATGCTTATGACATCAAGTTTGCGGGGAGTAGCGAGTCGAACGTCGGGGGTGCAGTCCCAGAAAATGAGAAAGAAAATCTCATTTCTTGCCTGTGGCCTGCCACCCCTGATTTATCGGCTTTGGGGCCGGAGACGATTAGTTATTTCGCTCACCAGTTGCCCACTTTTGCCCTGCCGCCACAGGATTTAAACTATTTGCGTATCGTTCACGGTTCTTGTCGCAAGCCCCACGGAGACGGCAGAGATGCGCTGCCAATCTTGGATAATTCGATCGAACAGTTTGCAGGTACGGCAAATAGCAGGCCCCACCAACTGTTTTTAACCGGCGACCAAATTTACGGCGACGACGTGGCCGATGCGATGCTGTGGGCTTTGACGGATGCTGGCGATACCCTGTTGGGCTGGGAAGAGAGTCTACCCCTGATGGATGATGCCCAAATTAAAAAGAATTTGTGTATCAGTATACCTAAAAATTCGGCAAACGAAAATGCAGGTGGCCAAGAGAGGGAAATTTTTAGAGAGTCCCCTATTCAGAAACCGTCTGATGCTGAATATGAGTCCAAAAAACCAATTGAGTTAAAACCGGGGACTCGCAGCGATATTGCCAGAGATTTTGGCGGCTTTACGGCGATGTTGGTAAATAAACCCGCCAATGCTAAAAGTCACTTATTTAGCTTGGGGGAATATTGTGCGATGTATTTGTTCGTTTGGTCGCCGGTACTTTGGTGCACGGGTTTTCCGAAGGGTAAGGATATTTGTCCAAATTCTAAGCAGGCAAAAGTCTGGGATAGAGAAGTTGTTGAACTTAACGGTTTTGCTCGCAATTTGTGGAGGGTGAGGAGGGCGCTAGCGAATATTTCTACTTATATGATTTGCGATGATCATGATGTTAGCGACGATTTGTATTTGAATCGAGAGTGGTGTTACCGGGTGCTGGGGAAGCCGCTGGGACGACGGGTGGTGCAGAATGCTTTGCTGGCTTACGCTGTGTTTCAGGCTTGGGGAAATACGCCTGCACAGTTTGAGCGCGAAAAACCGGGAGATAAATTATTAAAGGCTGCTGAAAAATGGTCGGATTCGGCGGGGACTGATGTTTCTGTTTGGGAGGAGGTGGCTTCGTATTTGGGAATTCCAGGACTCGATCCGAAAACTCATTTGCCTAAGTTGAAATTAGATGAAGATGTTTTTATTTTGGATCGGGATGGCGAGGGTGTAAGTGAGGTTTTGAATTGGCATTTTACTGTGAGAAGTTTTAAGCATGAGGTGATTGTGCTGGATACGCGGAGTTGGCGGGGGTATCCGGTGAAAAGCGCGATCGATCCGCCGATGCTTTTGACTCACAAAGGTTTTGAGGAGCAAATTCAGCAGCCTTTGCATGAAACTAATTTGCTGAATAAAACTGGGGAGTTTGAGATTGAGGCGACGCTAGTAGTTGTGCCGACAAATTTAGTGGGTTTGTGGATTATTGATGCGGTGCAAAAGCGGGATGTGGAACAGGGGAAGGTTTTTAATAGCGATGCGGGGGATGCTTGGAATTTTCACGAGTTGGCTTTTGTGAAGCTGTTGTCGGAGTTTTTTAAGCAGCGCGATCGGGTGATTGTGTTGAGCGGGGATATTCACTATGCTGCTGCTGTGCGGCTGAGTTATTGGTCTGATTGTCATTTTGGCGATTCTCGATCGAATATTGAGCCTTTGAATATGGCGAATTATCAATCAAATTGTCACTATTCTGTGTTGGCGCAGTTGACTGCTAGTGCTTTTATCAATGAGGAGTGGAAAACGCATTTAATTCATACTAAGATTAAGTCGCTGCTTCCTGAGCGATCGCACGAATGTTTGGGATGGAATGAGCCGCTGGAATTAATGAAAATTCCCAGGAGTAGCAGAAAGAAAGCTATGGCTGCTGCTTTCAGGAATAGACAATCTCTGCCTGATTGGGGTTATCGGATTGACTGGATTAAACGGCAAAGAGCTCGGGTGTTTTTGCTGCTAGAAAAGGGAACTCCGTCAGATAGAACACATAAAAATAAACAATTGTCATTCCTGCGTAGGTTGTGGAATTTTATATCGCTGTTGTGGCGCAATCGCTGGCTGCAAGAGGGTGATGAGATTGTGGGATATAGCAATATTGCGATCGTCAGTTTTCAGTGGCCTGCGGATAGTGATGGGGAGAAAGCGGTGATCCAAAATGTTTATTGGCGGCCGCTTTGGGAGCCGAATAGTGTGGTTTACAGTCAATATTTTGTGCCGCTGGGATTGGATGAGGATGATTAGATTCCCGATTTCTTGAACAAGTCGGGGATTTCGATACGGGTACAATATTCTGATGAGTTTGTGGCACTGTCCGCCGGGAGCATCTCAAGGAAAGCAGCCAAGCTAGAAACTGGAGTTGGGAGCCAGGAGCCAGGAGCCAGGAGGACAGAGGAAGAAGGAAGGAGTGTTCTTACAAATATGATATGCTCCCGTGTCCGCCGGGGGTTGAAATCCTGACTATGCAGGACTACGGGGATTTTCTTCTGATTTATAGCGTTTCCTTAGCTGATCAGGTACAACCAATCCTTATCCATTAAGGATTTTAGCTCTAAAAATGTACCTCATTTGACTGAGAAACGCTATATTGAAGCTGAAGCCCTTGGTGGATATACTATAAATTAGGAAGCCCGTGACGAGATTTGAACTCGTGACTTCCTCCTTACCAAGGAGGTACTCTACCACTGAGTTACACGGGCATAAAAAATTAAGAACCTCCAATTAAAAAATTAATTTTTAATTCTTAAATTTTAACTTTTTATTAAATTGAGGTGGGCCGAGCTAGATTTGAACTAGCGTAGGCGTAGCCAGCGGATTTACAGTCCGCCCCCATTAACCGCTCGGGCATCGACCCATTTCCATCACAGTTATATATCCTAGCACCACAATCTTTATTTGCAACATTATATTTGAAACTCTAATCATTCAGTGGAGAACCCATAAGTGAGTTAGCGGTAGACGGGAAAATTGAACACTGTTTAAGGTGTGCATTGCTACGTCTAGGCTGGGTGCCCGCCCGGAGCACCCTAAGTCTAGACTAAGAGGAAATTCCTAATTCACTAATTCCCCGGTTTCTTGCAGGGAGTGCAGGCGACGGTAAATACCTTGTTGGCTTAAGAGTTCTTCGTGGCTGCCAACTTCGACGATTCTACCGCCGTCGAGTACGACGATCGTATCGGCTTCGCGAATTGTACTCAGTCTGTGGGCAATAATTATGGTGGTGCGCGTACCGAGGATATTTCGCATGGCTATCTGGATCGCTCGCTCGCTTTCATAGTCCAAACTAGAAGTAGCCTCATCAAAAATTAACACATCCGGCTCCACCAACAGCGCCCTCGCAATCCCCAACCGCTGCCGCTGACCGCCGGACAAGCGCATTCCTCTCTCCCCGACCACGGTATAGTAACCTTGGGGCAACAGCCGCACAAAATCGTCTACTTTGGCAATGCGACAAGCATCCTCAACTTGCTCGAAAGTTGCATTTCTGTTTCCGTAAGTCAAATTTTCCAGCAAAGTACCGTTAAAAACGTCTACTTCTTGGTGAACAATGGCTAAACGCTGGCGGTAGCGAGTCACGTCTAAGCTGCAAATGTCTTCGCCGTCGATCAGAATGCGGCCGGAGTTGGGTTCAAAGTAGCGAAACAGAAGTTTAACTAAAGTCGATTTCCCAGAACCTGATCGCCCGACTAACGCTACTGTCTGACGGGGATGAATCAATAAATTCACATCTTGCAAAACGGGTTTTTGACTGTCGTACCCGAAGGTCAAACCGCTGATCTCAACTTTGCCGGTAAATTTATAAGGCGACGCCGATCGAGCATTTTCTGCTAAATTAACCGCATCAACACCGTCTGGTAACTGCATAAACTCGTGGAACCGGATCATTGAAGAATAACGCCGTGCCAATAATTCGGCGATAATGCTAATCGGACGCAGTTGGGAATATGCCATGCTTGCCAACGTGTAGACGGTAACAAAATATCCGAGGGAAATTTTGCCTGCAACCGTGGCTGCTAAGCTAAAACCGAGAACTGAAAACAAACACAACTGGACGATTGTCTGCTGGTATGTCCCCAGGGTGACGTATCCTCGGTGAATGCGGTGGATCACGACTTTTAATTCGCGATCGAGTCTGGTGGTTTGCCTTTTGAGTTCATCGCTTTCTGTGGCAAAAGCTTTGACTGTTTTGATGTTGGTGATAATTTCCGAGTTGCGACTTTCGGTATCTTCGATGTATTCATCCAGAATTTCTTCCCGCGCAGTCACCCCTTGCAGGCCTTTGAGGGTGAAACTGAGGATAAATAGGAATGAAACCAAAATTAATAAGCCAATCCGCCACTCAATTAAGCAGATAACGGCAAAAATGCCGATTAAGCGGACGACTTCGGGGATGAATTCGCCGGCAATTTCTGGGTAAGTCCAAGTATGGTTGGCGATGCCTTTGGCGATGCGGCTGGCAATCCGTCCGGCGTTGTTTTCGTCGTAGAATTCTAGGGGTAAGGTGAGGATTTTGCCGATCGCACTTCTCATTTGATCGCGCCTTGCCCTCAATGGTATCGCCCAGTGGAACCAATTTGCCACCCAAGGCTGTACCGGTGCTTTGGCGACTGTTACCAGAAAAATTAGGCCCAGCAAGACTGATAGCGATAATATTTTGTTGGGTGAGTGCTGGGTAACAGAGGCGATGGCTGTTATCAGTTTTTGGGTTACTGTATCTGTAGGTTGACCCGACAATACGTTTAATATTTGACCGATCGCGTAAGGAACAAGCAAATCGGCTAGTGCCAAAACGCTGGAGCTAGCTATGCTGTAAAGTGATATTTTCCAGTAGCGACTGTAGTATTTGAAGATGTCCTGAAAGCTTGCCATAAATTTGTGTTGAGATACAACCCTTGCAAACACTTGCATTTAGAACTGCGCTCTCGGCGCGCCGTGTTTACAAGTGTACTACAAAAGTATTCGATCCGGGAGTCATCTCGGCTCATGCTAGCGACTCGCCCGATCGGGTGATTTATGGCAATTATTCGATCGTCAGCGATCGATCCGCATTCCTGGGCAATAAATTCAAGACTAAGGGCAAAAAAATGCAAAAGACAGAATTTTTCTTAAATTCTGCCTTCTGAGCAATGCCTTATAAGTTTTACGTTTGAGTAGTCTGTTAGCTGAAGGTGTAGGCTGATTGCAGCGCCCACCAGATCAAGAACCCGATTCCGCCGGCAATGACGATCGCCGAAATGGCGATCGCTATAGGACTGTCAGCTCCCTTGAACTTCATGATTCCGCGATTTAAATCTGACATGACAGTGTTCTCCCACAATTCCAGCTTGATTGTAGCTTTGCCGTGGGCGGATGGCGGTCAATTTTCACGGCAATTACTGATTTGGTTAATGATCTGGCTGCTGAAATTGCAGGTGGGGAGTGGCTTTGGGGGGGGTTTACTGGGTTTGTGAAAAAAACTTACTAAAAAGACTTGACAAATTTCGAGAATTGAGACAATATTGTTAATACCGCAGGAAATGCGGGTGTAGCTCAGTGGTAGAGCGTCACCTTGCCAAGGTGAATGTCGCGCGTTCGAATCGCGTCACCCGCTTTAGAAGATAAAAAAAATCAAGAAAGCCGTAAAGTAGATCAAGAAAGTTTTCGGTATACTCCTAAGGATGGTTGAAAATACCTAAGTTAGTGGTAAGATTGAATGCAGAACTTGCAAGTCAAAATTGCCGATCGGGTCATATCTCGGAACAGGCAGTTGAAAGCCTAGGTATGGCGGAATTGACAAGTTTGATTAAGTGGATATGTTAACGATTATTTTTGCAAAAACGCTTTTTTTATCCGATCGCTAGTGCCCTCTCAAAAAGCTCCCAAGATTGACTTAAACGATGAGTACCCCTGTCCTTGCCGACGCCGGGGTCGTCTAGTTCCCATAACGTTGACAGAAGCCTTGGGCTGCAACCGCTGTCAACAAATATTTGTATTGGACGAAAGTGGATACGTGATCGAGCAACTATCAACGAACTATCCTTACAAGCAGGCTTGGCGGTGGACGGGCAACCAGTGGAACAGAGCGCATCCGGGTTTGAAGGCTTATTACTTGCCACTGGCTTTGGGTATGATATTGGTGCCGCTAGTGATTTGGTTGCCCTTGGCGCTACACTCGCCGGGCCCGAATATTATTCTGTGGGCAATGGTCGCGGTGCTGCTAGCAATGCTGCCGGCGCTGATGGTATGGCTGGCTTATAGGCGTTAGCTAGATGATAATAGAGGATTTTACCCATTCATCAGATGCCGCAAATGTCGCGCGTCGCGCTTATCAAGCTTCTTTGGAGTTGGCTGCGACAAAGAGTGCCGATCGCGCTGCAGGTTTGCAGGCGATGGCGGGCTCGCTGAAACGCCGGCAAAATGACATTTTAGAAGCAAATACTCTGGATCTAGAAGCGAGTCGGGACATGGCGATTCCCGAGTTGATTGTGGAGTGGCTGAAGCTGACGCCGGAACGGATCAAGACAACTGTGCAAATTCTGGAACGGTTGGGGGAAATGCCAGATCCGATCGGCAGGGTGATCAATGCTTCTTATCAGGTCGATCGCTGTCAGGTTTACTGTCAGTCGCTACCACTGGGGGCGATCGCTCTAATTTATGAGGCATTTCCAGAGTTGGGGGCGATCGCAGCCGGTCTGTCTCTCAAAAGCGCTAACAGTTTGATTCTTAAAGGCGGGAGCGAAAGCTGGCACACTAATACAGTAATTGGAGAAGCTTTGGTTTCGGCGATCGATGAGGTCGGTTTGCCATCGGGATGTTTGCAGATACTGCCGCCGGATCGGGGCGCTTCGATCAGAGAATTGGTCACTCAAGACCAATATCTCAATTTAATTATTCCCTACGGCAGGCCAAGTTTGGTGCAGCAGGTGGTTAGGCTGTGTACAGCACCAGTTTTGAGGTCGGCAATGGGAAATTGTTACCTTTATTGGTCGCCGACTGGTAGTTTGGAGATGGCAAGGTGGATGATTTTGGACAGCCATCAAAGCGTTCCCGATCCTGTTAATGCGATCGAGAAAGTGCTGATTGATCGCAACCAAAAGCCTTCTTCCTTAGTTAGGCTGTGGAACAGTTTAAAAGAAAAAGGCTTTCAAATTAGCGGCGATGCGGATCTTGTTGCAGATTTCCCAGACTTGAAGCTGGCGGAACCATACGAGTGGACTCAACCGTATTTAAACAAAACCATCGCGTTTAAAGTTGTCGATAGTTTAGAGATTGCGATCGGCTGGATCAACCGCTACAGCAGCGGCCACGCTGACTGCATCGCCACTGAATCTTACTTAGAAAGTCGCCAATTTGCTCTGGATGTTAACAGCGCCTCAACTTTTATTAATGCCTCACCTCGGTTTTGGCGCTATCAAAATCGGGGAGATGCGATATTTTTGGGAATGTCCAACCAAAAAGGTTATCGTCGAGGATTGATCGGGTTAGATACGCTGACGACAATCAAAGAAATTGTTCAGGGAAACGGACTTTTTTAATCTTATAGGTTATTTAGGATTGGTTATTGAGATTAAACCAAACTGAAAAGTGGGAGAGTATTATCGATAGGTAAGCCTTTAAGAGGTGTTCCAAAATTATTTTTATAGGATACAATAATATCTGGGTAGAACAATCAGGCAGCCTTGATATAAAGCAATTTGATCACAAGCTCCCGGATAGCCGCAGTGGAGACCGATAAAATCTCCGCATCCTAACAATAAGCCGCCGGATTTATGTGTGGGTTCAATCTCAAATCGGGTACGGGATCTAATTAAATTTAGAAACTTATTAAGTCACATGAAAATACTCTTAGCGATCACATGCAATCAGAAAAATTACTCAATACTTTAGACAAGACGGCAACGCCGACTTTAGGCAAAGAAACGCTAATTAACCACTCGCTCTATATAAAAAAATTGCGTCCGTTGCTGCCGTCAAATGCCTTTGAACCAGATCCTAGCAAGTTAGCAATACTACTCATCAACGCTGCTATTTTATTGCTGGGATGGGGAATTGCTGCTAATCTCGATCGCTGGCCTGTCTATCTTTTAGGGCTTTACTTACCTTTAGCCATCATCATGGGCAATAGTATCATAGTTTTGCTATTTAGCTCCCACGATTTGATGCACGGTAGCGTTCAGAAAAAGTCGCGCCTGACTTATCCGATCGCCTTTTTGGGACTAAGTATGCTGTTTATGCCGCCTACTCAGTGGAAAAATCTGCACAACCTCGTACATCACAATAACACGAATTCTTTGGCAGACCCCGATCGCAACTATCTGTACCAGCAACCAGACACTTGGGGAAAATGGATTCAAAATCTGTTTGTACCGTCGGTGGAAGTCAACCCGGTGTGGTTAATTGTAGGGATGGCCGGTTCGTGGTTAGTGCATAATTTCCGCAATCTCACCTCGGTACTGTTATTTAACGATAAATCTGTCGATTACGTACCGGCTGCCTTTACAGTTAGTCCTAAAGATAGATTGACAATCGCATTTGAATGTCTGGGAATTTTAGGAATTCATGCCAGCATTTTGTTCTACCTAAATTTTCATCCGCTTAAAATCGCTCTTGCCTACTTTTTGCCGATCGCAATTGGTCATGCAGGCGCCATGTTTTACATCTATACCAACCACATGGGTTGCCGGATGACCGTCATTAATGACCCGCTGATCAACAGTATGTCAGTGCGGGTTCCTAAAATATTTGACCTGCTGCACTTAAATTTTGCTTACCACACAGAGCATCATATTTTCCCCAGCATCAACTCAGACTATTATCCCATGGTGCAAGAGTTGTTGCAAACTCACTATCCCGGACGCATGAATTTAATAGATGCTGGAGAAGCTTGGCGGTTGCTGATGCAAACACCACGGCATTATCAAGATGAAGTCACCTTCTCTGATTCCTCTGGTACAATGTGCGTGAATTGCTCGATTGTTGAAGACTATAAAAGCTGAGAATTCGTATTGCAACTCACATCTTGAACCATGCTGAAGAACAGGCTTTTGGGCCTGTTCCACAAAGAATGAATTTTCTTGTGGGGTGGGCGTCTCGCCCGCCCCAAAAAATACAATTCTACATACTGATGCTATTGAGTACCAACGAAGGCTTGAGAGCAAAATAAGGGATTACTCGTTTTTGATTGTTGGCATCAATCCTTTGTTCTGCCATATTCAAATTTTGCTGGAACTGTCTGGCTAAAAATGCGATCGGCGTTCCCTCAAAAACTTCATCAAAGCTCATCCGGTAGAGTTCTTGGAAAGATTTATCGTAATAACCTAAACGGTCATATCGATAAGCTGACAAAATAAACAGAATTTTCAGTTGTTCAGCCGCTCGCTTGTACGGAGGAAGCAACCGTAAAATGTCCTTTTCCGTAATCACTTCGAGAGTCCCAGAAGCATTAATTTTGGGAATGTCCCGGTATGCTGCCAAGGGCATATTGGGAGCAAAACTCATGTATTCATACTGGGGAAAATTGACTGCTGAATGCTGCGGGCCGCAGGTAAAAATTATGGTTGTGACAATTTTAATTAATTGTTCAACTGTGTCGATTTTACTGGGCATTCCTTTGACTTTACCGCCCTCATTCGAGGCTAATTCTTGGGCCCAAGTTTGCAGTTCCACATCTTGGACGAGTGCTTCATTTGTCGGGTAAAAGAATTTGAGATAGCCACATACAAAGGTTTCGATCGCATTCCACAGCAGCAATCCATCATCTCGGTAAGGATAGTGAGGCAGTTGATTTGGATCGTCCATGCCCCGATTTTTCAGTTCGGTTGGGAAGGCAAATTGATCCAGACTCCAGTTACTGCAAGCCTCTCTAGCTATTTCCATTGTCTCTGGCAAGCTACCGCTTAGCAAGTCATCGACTGGCCCGCCCGGAGCGATCAAATAAGAACGTGCCAGCTCGTTGTTAGTCAACATAAACCGAAAGTGCGGTTTCAGCAGCAGGCTAAGGGGGTGATTTTTAGCCAACTGTCGGGCGGTGACGATCGCGATTGGTTCCATCACCAGATGAGTTCGACCTAAATGCGAGTTCATTTCATGGTGATTGGCATCTGCTACTTGCACGCAGAGTTTCGCAAACAGCCAATCGACAGGAGGATCGAATGGGGTGTAGACATGGCTACCTGGCGTGGGATCTAGTTGAATGGCAATCGGTGTCATTTCACCGCGATCGCGGATTCCCGTCCACCGCCAAGCGAAAAAAGCTCGCGGTTTTGGCAAGAATTTTCTGCCTTTTTCATAGCTGCCGCCTCCAATTTTTGAAGGCGCGCGATAGTGTTGGTCGCTACCCGTATAATCGGCAATGTAAATGTTTTTTTGTTGCAACTCTTGACCCAGATCGAATAATGGGTGAAAGCTGGAAATTTGTGCCAGTGTTTGCGCCCGAGGATCGCCGGCATCTAACAAACGAAGCACCATCGGATTTACTCCAGACAGGCGCTGTTCTGCAAAAGAGCGATCGGTTTGGTAGATTTTGGCAACAGCAGGTAGCGGCAGCAGAGTAAAGAAATCTTCATAGTCTTGGAGCTCGTCGAGAGGATCGAGAAAACTTCTCGAATCGGCCGCCAACATATTTCCGGGAAGTTCCGATGTTGCTAGTATCCGCTCTCCAATATACTTGCTCGAAAAGTTCTCGACTGCGGGCACATCTTTCAATAATGCCAAAGGTGATAAACTCTCATAGTCAAACTGATAAGCTTGTTGCTGACGATTCAAGGAATCTTGGCGCTGTTCTTGGTTGGGGTCGTCTTGAGGAAGAGAAGGTTTCATATTGTCTACCATTGTATAAATCAACTCTCTTTTTGTAGTAAAATATCGGACATCATCACTACTGATCGACGATGGAATTTAAAAAGTATTGTGCGGGTTCATGCTTGATATAGGTCTTATTCACCGATCGATCATCTGATTCCGGACTTTTTTAAACTCAGACAAATTTCTCAAAAGAATGCAACACTTCTAGATCGCCCTCAATCCACATAGGGCGGTTTCATTATCTAGATAAGTAGGTCGCACTTGAGAACCCCGGCTTCTCAAAGAAGTCGGGGTTCGGGGTGTTCGGTTTTTTGAGCTTGGTCTAGTGATGAGCGATTAGGCATGAGTCATTAAATATTGACCGTTGCCGTTATATTCGCCGTCGCAACTCGCGAAATTAGACACAAACCAAATCAAGTAAAACCGCCAGATGCGACGAAATTTGGCATAGTCGATGCCGTAGTCCAAATCTTTGACTATTGCCTGAGAATCGTCAAAGTTTTTCAGCCACTTAGCAAAGGTTGTGGAGTAATTGTATCCGTTGAGATACCATCTTTGAATTGTTTTGAGGTCTTTGTTGTGACTGGGAACTGCATCGTATTTCCAGTAACGGCCGTGGGGGAAAATATATTTGTGGGTGAAAACGCTGGATATATTGTTGGGAGTGCGAACTGTGATGATGTGAATGAAAACTTTGCCGTTATCCTTCAGGAAAGATGCCAGCTTTTGGAAAGCTTTCGTTAAATTGCCTACATGCTCAAAAACTCCGATGGAGAGAATTTTGTCAAATTTTGTCTCGAAGTTGGCGTCGTTCAAATCGCCTTCATATAGGGTAAATCGACCTGAACTAAGGTAGCTTTCGGGGTCTTGCATCTTCTGACGCATATACTCGCATTGGTGGTGGCTGAGGTTAATGCCAGTAGACTGGACATTGGGGAATTTGGAAAGAATGTAATTGGGAACGCAACCCCAACCGCAGCCCAAGTCTAAAATATTGTCGCCATCCTGAATCTCTAGCTTTTCAATCACATCATCAATCATCTGCATTTGCGATTGTTCTAGGTTGGCGGCTCCTTTTTCCCACAATCCCATGCTGTATTTAGGATAAATGAGTTTTCCATCGCCTAACATCGGATTCAGCATTGCTTGAGGTAAGTCGTACTGAATCTTCATTAAATCCCGCGACCCTTCGGCTGTATGGTCTGTTTCTGTTAGTACCCATTCGTAGGGTGCAAGCAGGGACGGGAAATGCTTAAAAAAGACGGGCATACAGGTATCAAAAAGCGATCGCAATACTGAATCTGGGACTTCTAATCCGTTGATGTAAGACTCTGCTACTGCCATTTGCACGGCGTTAACTGCACTGACTGCGAGGCGGGTTGCTCCGTAGGCGATCGGACTTTTGCTATGTACATCTCCCACGATGGGAATGTGGTTTTCGATGTTTTGTAGGGCTGTTGATGAAGTCATGGTTATACAGGTTTTAAAGATGATGCTATTCTATCTCACGAAAATTGGCTGGTGGTTAGAGAGCCAAAAAGCTGAAACTATTGCCAAGTAAGGTTTGCACAGCAAAACTTCGCAAAATCATAAAAATATATGGCGGTTGAAGGGGATTTGATAACGGATTTATAGGGCTTTGGGCGATCTTAATTTTATTAAGAATTATGTCAGTCCCTTTTCATTCGTAACAAGTTAAGCTTGGATGGCAGTTGTCAAGGGGATTTGAGAAGATGCTTCAAAGAAAAAGTAGTCAGA